>QMLW01000186.1 GCA_003646935.1 Deltaproteobacteria bacterium | reverse complement strand
GTATCCATCTGCACAATCGTGACCAAGGGCCTTGCGGGGACCGCGAGATTTCCGGGATCAAGGAAACGCTCGCTTATCGTGCCGTCTATCGGTGAGGTAATTCTGGCATACGATAATCGGATCCGGGCTAGATCCAGGGTTGCCTTGGCCTGATTTACCTGCGCCTGAAGTGCCTGCCGTTCCTCCCTGGTTGCACCCTCTCTGAGCATTTCCAATCGTTCTACCGCTGAATTCAGCTCCGCCTTGGCCACGGTATAGGTCAGCTCTGCTGCCTCAAATTGGCGTCTCGCAATGGTACCCCGCTGGTAGAGCGCCTTCATACGCCCGTAATTGTTCTCCGCATCCTTCAGGTTCGCCCTGGCCTTTGCAACCAGATCCTCTGCCTGGGCGAGTTCCTCTTCCCTGGCGCCTACCTCGATCTGTGACCACTTTGCCTGAACCACCGCTAGAGCTGCCTCGGTCTGTGCCAGCTGAGCCCGGAGTTCGTCGGATTCCAGAAGGGCTATCACATCTCCTCTCTTGATGGAATCGCCAGAGTCTACCTTGATTTCCTCGATCTTCGCCGTGATCTTCGGGTAAACCTGGACCTCGGTTTTCGCCTCGATGTTCCCTGTAAATTTGAGTTCCTTGGCGATGATTCCTTGTCTGACTGGGACGACCTCAACGAGAACGGCCCTGGCCGCAGTCGTCTCATTCCGTTTCTTTTCACACGAGACGAGAATCACCATACAAAAGGCCAGCAAGATACCGATCACTTTTCTCACGTAACATCCCTCATGTTTTCTTTCTCTCTCCCTTCAGCCGAGTTGGGGAGATCAATGATGATGATAGCCGTTCGGCTTCCCGATCCTTTACAGACGCCGCTCCGCCTATCCCTTGCATAAATCAGCACACGGCTATTGTTCCTTTCTTCGTCTCTGCTCGTATCGATCCAGCAAAGAGGGTATCTCTCGCTCTAGAAATGCATGGAAATCCCGCACCTCCTGAAGCCTCTGCCGTGATTCCGGAGCCCTGTGGGAGATGAGCTCCAGACCCCTGTCGGCGAGCTTCCGCATGTCGGTCATATTTGCCAGGGAATTCCTCATGAGCTCCGACCATGATCCCGATCGTATCCTGTAGTAGATATCTCGCCTTCCAGGGATACCGATCTTCTCCACCACGCCCATCTGAATGAGGAGCCGTGTCATTGAACTGATAGATGCCTTGCTGGCCTCAACGGCGTTCGCTAATTGCTCCGCAGACTGGTGCGGCGGCTCGCAGAGCAACAGCCAGCCAAAGATCCTCCTAGCCATCCGAGGAAACCCCATCTCACCATAGAGGAGCCCTACGTCTTCTATGAATTGTCTCATGCCTACCTCACCCTTACCCATACACCCAGTACCTGAGCAGCAGTGGGCAGGAGTAGTATTGTTTCTATTCAGCGTACCATCTCAATTCGTTCTCCAAGGTGCCGGAACATGGAGTGGGGAAGGGTAAATATTTAACCTTACACGAAAAGCCATCAGGGAAAGGGAAAGCCGTACAAGAACGCCTCGCTCGTCTTGGCTACTGAAAGAATTTTGAGAGGCTGTAGATTTTCCCTTGATGGGGTATTGATGCTTCAACTGCGTTGTATATTCCGGCTTATTGTTCTCACCTCCCCTTGAACCTCATCTACATCAAGGGCCGTGAATCTTCTATCCCGGTAGAGTATCGTGCCGTTTATGATCACGTCCCGCACATCTCCCCCCGTTGCGGAATACACGATCTGCGAGAAGGGATGATACAGGGGTACCATATGGGGGGTATTGGCATCCACGATAATGATATCGGCCTTCTTTCCCGCTTCTATCGTCCCCACCCTATCCTCAATTCCCATAAGCCTGGCGCCTCCACGGGTGGCCATCCCTAGCACGGTTTGTGCATCAAGGGCAGTGGGATTGAGCTTCGCGTATTTCCCCAGCTTTGCTGCGGTATCCATCTCAGCCAGGAGATCAAGGTTATTATTCGAGGCACAGCCATCCGTTCCGAGGCCTACGGTAATTCCCTTCTCCAGCATGGTACCGACTGCTGCGATACCCGCGCCGAGCTTCATATTGCTCTCGGGACAATGGGCAACCGCTACCCCTCTCTTTTTTAAAAGCCCTATCTCCTCTTCACTCAGGTGAATCGCATGGGCACAAACCAGACCGCTCCCCAAGATGCCAAGATCGTCGAGATAAAAGGCAGGCCGAAACCCCGTCCTCTCCTCTATTTCGACGACCTCTTCTTCGGTCTCAGAGAGGTGTATCTGGAGGGGTGTGCCGAATCCCCGTGCTATGTCCCATGATCTCCGCAGCGTTTCCTCCGAGCAGGTGAGGGGGCTGTGACAGAAGAGGCCGGGGGTGATGAGATCGGAGAAACCCTTCCATCGCTCCATGAAGCCCAGGGCCACATCGATGTTTTTCGCAGGTTCAGGCACGCCCGGTGCGGGGAAATCGATAACTCCCTGCGCCACGAGGGCACGCATCCCCACCTGGCTCACTGCCTTGACTATTTCATCGGCCAGGAAGTAACCGTCCACGATGGTGGTAGTTCCCGATGCGATCATCTCCGCACAGGCCAGCAGAGATGCCCAATACACGACATCGGGATGGATATATCGTGCCTCTGCCGGAAAGATATGATCGAATAACCATTGCTTGAGGGGAAGATCATCGGCCATACCCCTGAAAATCGTCATGGGGGAGTGAACATGGCTATTGATCAATCCGGGCAAGATAATGGTACCCTCAGCATTGATCATCTCCTTGGTCTCGGGCATCCGACCCCTATGACGCGTGGTAATATCCGCAATGGTATCACCGGAAATCATGACCCTGACATCATGGAGCGGCTCTTGGCCCTCGGCCATGGTAAGCAGGGCTCCGCCCTCTATAACCAGGTCATATTTCCTTGTGTTTGCCATCTCACGCCCTTTTCTGCTCCGTGAATATTTGCATCCTTTATAGAATAAAAAGCTTGAAATAGGAAGCGTTATGGCTCAAAAAGGCTATATCAATCTGATGATGAAATGAATACCTTTTTCGGACTAATTTTTTATTTCAAGGGGAATCTGAGCGATGGCCATAGTGGCTCCATTCAGGCCGGTAATCTATAATCTCGAGAGGATGCCGAATCTGGAAACGGTGATAGCTCCGCCCTATGATGTGATCACCGACCGGGAGCAGGATGAATATTACCGGAGAGATCCCTATAACGTGGTGCGGCTTATCCTGGGAAAGAAGAAGACGGGGGATTCGGATTGGGATAACAGATACACCAGGGCAGCAGATCTCTTCAAGAGATGGGAGGCAGAGGATACACTGGTAAGGCTCCCTGCCCCCTCAATGTATCTCATCTCCGTTGACTATCAGTCTCCGGAAACACGGGAAATGAGGACTCGCTGGGGATTTATCGCCGTGGTCCGCATCGAGGATCCCGACTCATCGGTAATCCTTCCCCATGAGAGGACCTTTACCTTTCACCGCGAAGACCGACTGAAACTGATGCGGGCATGCAATGCCCAAATGAGCCCCATATTCGGACTCTATTCGGACGAAGAGAATGAGATACTGTCTGCATTTGGGGACACAAAGGATTTTCCCCCCATGGCCTGCTTTAAGGATACAAACGGGCATTGCTATAAGATGTGGCAGGTCACGAGTAAATCGGTGCTGGAGGATATCGCATGCAAGATGACCCCAAAGTCCATTATTATTGCCGATGGCCATCATCGCTATGAGACGGCCCGAAATTACCGCAACCTGATGAGGGCCAGGTTCGGAGCTCAGAGTCCCAGCAGATCATACGAGTACGTGATGATGTATCTCACCAATATCAACGACAAGGGGCTCACGATCTTGCCAACGCATCGCTTGTACGCCTCATACACCGATTTCACCATGAGAGCATTCCTCGCCGCTGCACGCACCCATTTTGATATACACTCCTTTCCCCTGGGGACGAGCAACCGGGAGGGGCTTGCCGGCATCATATCCTCTCAGCTGTATGAGTACGGCCGAAGAGGAACCTGTGTGGGGCTCTACCATGCTGGCTCCAAAGGCTACCACCTGCTTTGTCTCAAGCCGAATGCCATCAAGGAAATAGGAGATGACGTGCATCCCTCCCTTAAAAAGGTCGATGTCCTGGTCCTGTCCCGGCTTATATTTCAGCGTATCCTCGGCATCAGCAGGGAGTCTCTCGATGATGAAACGATCATCCATTATGAGAGCAACACCAACAGCGCCCTATCATCGGTTCTCCGCGGAGACTTTCGGATGGTGTTTCTGGTGAATCCCACAAAAATAGAGCAGATCCTGGAGGTAACCGGAAACGCCTTGCTCATGCCGAGAAAATCCACCTACTTTTACCCCAAAATCATAAGCGGACTTCTCTTTAATAAGATCGATCCCCGGGAGACCATTGCCTACAAACTACCATCGCCCGAGGACAATGATGAGGAGCGTTGACCGTCCTCCTTACTGAAAGAAACACAGGTGAGGCCTGGCCCCATCCTCCCTACCACCTGAAATGCCTGGAAAACCAGGCAAAAGAGGGGTATGATGCCCTGGGGATTATGGCTGTGCTCCTTAAGGAAGATGAAGAAATAGATGCCTTTCTCGACGGGGAGTTGAGGATCATCCAATCCAGGCATGGGTATAGATTTTCCGTGGATGCCCTGCTCTTGGCCGAATTCGTGTCGGTAACGCCCGAAGATGCGGTGGTTGACCTCGGCGCCGGCTGCGGAATTATCTCGCTCCGTTTGGCCAAAGAAGGGCGGGCCGGTAATATCATTGGGCTGGAGCTCCAGGAGGAGCTCGTGTCTCAGGCGAAAAGGAATGCCGCGCTCAACGGGCTCGAGGAACAGATCGCAATCCTACAGGGGGATCTCATGGCCCTGCCCCTTGCTCCTCGCTGTGCCGATGTCGTGGTGTGCAATCCCCCGTACAGAAAAGACAGGAGCGGCAGGATAAACCCCGATCCGGGCAAGGCAATTGCCAGGCATGAGATAGCGATGACCCTCGCTGATATCCTTGCCGCCGGCAAGACGCTCCTCAGATCAGGTGGAAAGCTCGCCTTGATTTACCCGGCAAATCGGCTGACCGAGGTCTTCTCCAACATGCGATCTCAGGATCTGGAGCCCAAAAGGCTGCAGGTTATCTACCCGGATTCGGCCTCTCCCGCAAAGCTCGCCATGATCGAGGGGAGGCTGGGAGCAAAATCAGGGCTCATAATTCT
>QMLW01000185.1 GCA_003646935.1 Deltaproteobacteria bacterium | reverse complement strand
CGCTTTAACTTTCGGCGCTGGAGCTGATGCCAGCGTTGTTCAGCGCGGTTAAACTGATCAATGAGTTCCTGATTTCGTTTTAACATGGCCTATAGATAGAATTCGAGAATAGAGTTGAAGGGCATTAAACTATAGCAACCTCTCCAAGCTCTTCAACCTTGGGAAGTTTTTGTTCAGCGATCCACAGGTCTAATTTTGCCTGCATGTATAACCAGCTTTCAGGGGATGTCTTTGTTGCTTTGCTTAACCTGACTGCCATTTCCGGGCTCATTGATGCCCTGCAATTAAGCAATGCTGACAAGGTCTTTCTGGTGACTCCTAAGCGTTTCGCCGCTTCAGTTACCGTTAAACCCAGAGGTTTCATCACATCCTCTCGCAACACTTCTCCAGGATGGGTAGGTTTTCTGAGGTCAGTCATTGAACGCCCTCCTATAGTTAATGATAATCTCGACAATCAACGGCCACGGCATCAGGTCCATCAAACTGAAACGTGACTCGCCAATTACCGCTAACCCATACTGCCCACGTTCCCTTTTCCTTACCAGAAAGAGAATGCAATCGATAACCAGGTAACTTCATATCCTGAGGTCCTATAGATGCATCTAAGCGGTCTAAAATTCTCGAAAGTTTCGATGCGTGGTTTGGGTTTATATGGCTTCGGTCATCATTATGGAAGAATTTTTCTAAACCTTTATGCTTGAAGGACTTGATCATGCACTATTCTCATTTTTCCTATTGAGCATTGTAATATGTAACTTGTAACGTGTCAAGTATCACTTTTCATTGCGGTACTTTGATTGTCCAAAATCAGCTTAAAGGTCGGCTGGCAGTAGAGTGAGGTGCAACTATAATGTTCTTTTGCCAAGGAAGTGGTTTATCTGGAATAGGAATATGCTCGGCGCATATAGGAAGAGAAGCTTACGATTCGACTTTGCCCAATGAGATCCGATTACCTTGCGCTATTAGCTTCTTCCTGCCTTGTTCCTCTCGCCTTTCTTTTACCTATTCCCCCGCTTCTTTCCTCTCCCTGCTTCCCCCCATCTCCGTTTCTCCCCGTCTCCCTTTCTTTCCTTTCCACGTTTCCCTCCTTCTCTGTTTCTCCCCTTATCCGCTTCCTTATCATGGACGCCGACAAAGACATTCATTCATTGCCTTGATGCCTTGAGTTATTCAACATAGTCAACAACGGTGGCCAGATCGCCTTTATGAAGCCCGTACTCAGGAATATTCTCTGCCAGCGATACCCGTGTAAAAAGCTTATATGTCATGGTTATTCATCCTTGTCAGGAAACAGAGTAATAAACTTTGTTTCCCTTGAGGCATACTCCGCCATCCAAACAGTGATTACCCTGAGGGAAACACGATTTGGACCCAGCAGATTGCCTCGTATTCTGAAAAGATCGCCATAAGCGGTTTTGCGCATTAGTTCAGCCTCGACCGGCAATATCTGGGCACGGATACCCCTTTCAAAACCGGCCCGCCTGCTTGGCTCGGGACTGGCTATAGATCATCTCCAACTCTTGGCAGGCCATATCAAAGGTATAGCGACAGATGAAGTTGGTAAACGCCCTTTTGGACACCACCCAGCCCACATCCATGGCAATTCCAACCGATGAGTATCTCTTTACCCCTCGATAGACCATGAGCGGCCATTTCATCCAGCGATACATATCCCAGGTTTTTTTCGCGAAGATTCGCACCTGCTTGGGCAGCCACATATCGGTGAGGGATCTCACGCGGTACAGTGATTGTATCTGTATCCTGTGAAATTGTTTCACCACAGGTATTCTTTCGGTCTTGCACAGGGATTTGATCCAGATTTGGCTTCGTGTCAGAAGCGGCCCAAGGGCAGCCTCTTCCAGCGGGCGCTCCGCGTCGGGGAAATATTTCCCGGCAATGACGTTCGCTGCGTGCCCCACCGCCTGTTTCCAGTCCTCCAGCCCGGGGCTGGAGATAAGCATGGATGGAAAACCCACTAAGCGGTTGCGGATCTCCATGATCTGGGTATCGGTGACATGGGGCGCTGAAGGTTCCAGCGAGTCAAGATCTTCCAGGGTCTTTTGCAATTCACCCAACTCGGACGGAATGGGTTCCTCTTTCCCCTCCTCGTTATATGCCTGAATAGCCAGCCTTCCCACAAAGAGATAGACATCAACCAGAAGGCATCGGGTGAGGGTTAGCATCGTTAACCTATTGGAAAGGTAGGCCAGCCAGGAAAAAGGATCGGGTAAGAGTACCAGGCGCAACCGAAAGATTCTCGTGACGAGCTTCCGGTAGCGCCTCACCCATCGTACAATCCGGTACTGACTCACCCGGTCGTACCATTCATAGGAGTGGCGAATGTGGCGAATGCGAACTCCCCGCAATCTCTGAAATCCAGGCCGGCGCAAAATCAGTTCCAGCCGATCCACAGAATCATGAGCTGATTTGAGGAAACGCCCGATGGTGATACGCAATTCAGGCTTTTCCAACCCGGGATAATAACAGGCGGCAATGGAATGCACATACACAGAGATATCTGCCAATTCCTTCAGCTCAGGAGAGGTAGCATGCCATACCCTCTGACAGCGTTCCCGCACTACCGTAAGTGCCTGCTCCTTGCGCTCACCGGCTGCTTCTGCCTCCTTATCCAGGCCTTTCAGCTCGTCACTGAGGGAGCGCTTCCAGTGTAAGATTCCCCGCAGCCTCCACGCGACGAGAATACTGGCTGCCGTCAGCACCATCACTCCAAACGCCACCACGCCCTGTAGCATATGCCAGGTCAACCACCAGTCCATAGTTCACCATCCTCGCTGATGATGGTCTCCATTCCACACCCTATTATCTCTGGGCACATACCCCCTTTATTCTTTTCTGAGGATGATGCCAACCTTGCTTTTTGACACGGTGAACTTATCCCCTTCTTTGAAGCCAAGCGTGTCTACAAGCAGTGCCTTGCTGAGAGTCATCGTTCCTCTCTTGCCGATCCTGAGCGTTCCTTCTTTAGCCGTTTTTTTCTTGACCTCTTTCTCTGTGAGGATATCCTTGATCTTCCCAGCCTCCACTAATGCATCGTAGTACATCTTCTTCAGGGCAGCCTTACTCTGGACGCCCAGCTTCTCCATGATTTCTTTATCAGGCACGTTTTTCTTAACCATCTCAACCAGCTTTTTGTATTCTTCTTTCATGGCGTAGCTCCTTTCTTTAAAGGTTACAAACGCATGGATGGTAACTTAGGTACTCTATAATGGGGATAGAGAGGATCCCCACTTTCCCTTTTATTGCCTTGAGGTTTTCAGTTATTCAACAAAATCAACAACGTCCCGGAATTTACTTTTCCTTTCATCCTTCATGCTTACAATTTCTCCCCTGACTCATTCAACAATAACTTCCCAACGCCCCGCTTTGGTTGACCCCACATGCCGAATCTTGCCTGCCTCTTTAAGTTTATTGATGTGATGCTGCGCACTATGAATACTCATCTCAGATTGAACCGCCAATTCTCGGATACTGATGGAAGGTTGTTCCTTCAGAATAGAAAGGATGACTTCTTTGGGGTTTCTTTGGGGTTTCTTAGGGGTTTCTTCGGCGGGCATTCTTTTTTCTTTAGTAGTTGCGCCCTTTTTCCCCATGATTTCCCTAAATGAAGGACGATAAAAACTGGTGATGAACAGTTTGGCCACCTCCCTGAATTCCACTCCCGGCTCCTTTTCCAGGATAAGCGGTATCCCCCGTCCCCAGGCCTCCACCATATGGATACGACGCAGGAGTTCGGCCACCAGGGGGTTGCGGCGTTTGGAGACATTGCCCTTGCGGAGGTCTTCAATGGTCAGGCCACCGTAAAGGCCGCCGGGATTTCTGATCTCCACGCGGTCCTTGAACACTGCCACCCTCACATAATCCGGATCGCGATAGTCGCGGTGGCAAAAGGCGTTGATGATGGCTTCGCGCATGGCCTCTACGGAAATCTCGGGCATATCTTCCCTGTAAAGACCTTTCACCTTCATGCCGATGTGGATATTTTTCAGGATGTATTTCTGCGCCTCTTCGATAAGCTCCAAAATGCCGCCTTCAAAGTCATGACGATCAAGAATAGCGGCGCTGGTAGTACCGCCGAAGACGGCGCAACGCAATTGCAAAGAAGGCGCCCTGGCGAAAAAAAGGGCGGCAGCATTAAGCAGTTGGCCGTTTTTCAGCACACCCAGTTTTTCCAGTACATCAACCGGGCTGCTCCATGCCAGACCGGCGATTTTTACAAAGTGTTTTAGCTTGGCTTGATCAAGCTTTTCAAGTGCCAGGTCGGAGGATTCGCTGTCCCAATTAAGTGTGTCGCGGGCCTTGTCCAGGATGATCTGCTTCAATTCACTGGCGCTGAGCTGGCGGTCTTCATCAGCCACACGGATGTATGCTTTACCATAGGCAAAATAAGGAGTATCCTTCCCTTTAAAAGCAACCTTGATGCATGTCTTGCCTTGCAGCGATTCTAATGTAATGTGGGGAAAGATTTTGGGCTCAATATGGGCTGCGATTGATTGCGACAGATCGCGTAAGGTTTTTTCGCCAGCGTCAATACCAACGATGATGCCATCGTTTCGCACCCCGAACCACAGGGTTCCGGCATGGTGTTTGTTTAAGATTGCCGCAATGGAAACCAGCCCTTGTTTAAGCTCTGAAAGGCTTTTTTTCAACTCAACAGTTTCACTTTCTTTCAGCTTCTGCTTTTTCATGCCGGTTCCTTATATCTCAAGCGTCTATCCCTCATCTTTCTTCAACAGGGACATAAGTTTTGTCTTACTCATAGGATCGCTAACAGCGTTCATAGAATTATCTGTAGATTTCCACTCCTCCTTCTCCTCGCTGCACTTTCATTCAACCAACGAATGTTCCTTCTGCGATCAGACCCGTCAATATCCTGCCTATAAACTTAAAAACATAACGTCCCGCTTTCCTTCCGAACTTCACGTCCCTAACTTCCTACAGGTTCCAGTATTTCTGAAAAAGCCCATTGCCGCATGCTTTGCCGTATCTGGCTTCCATTCATCGAGGGATTTTACTTTGTGCTTGCTCTTTGATTTCTTTCTTTGCCTTTCCTCTCTTTTGGCAAGTCTTTCCAGGTCAGAGGCTAGAGGTCTTGCGCCCAATGCTTTTGCAAAAGCCTTGAATTCCTCTGTGCCTTCAGCTTCTTCAAACAACTCCTTCTTAAAGGCGAGAACCCCGGCAATGCAGTCAGAGTGTTGAGCATTGAGGTTTGAGCCTTGAGT
>QMLW01000184.1 GCA_003646935.1 Deltaproteobacteria bacterium | reverse complement strand
TCATTGCTTTTAAAACCAACACTCCAATATTCCACCATTCCATTATTCCATGTGTGAGACAATATGGAACAGTCTCAAAAAAACCTTTTTAATTTCAATAAGTTGTAGAATTTCCGAGACGTTCATTCTCACGATATCCAGTGAGAGCTATGAGTTGCCTTCAAGGATTTCACCTATGGCCACTTTCATGAATCAATCTAATCAATCAGACCTCACCGCCCGTCTCTTCGATCTCATCAAAACTCTATCAGAGGATGAAAAGAGAAATCTCCTTCGGGAATTGGAGGAGAAGATCAGCAGGGGAAAAAGGAAGCATGAGCGGAAGCCCTTTTTTATGGTCGTTGATTACTCGACTGAGGATCGGATGTTCAAGGATTACATACAGAATATCAGCGCCGGAGGGGTCTTCATTGAAACACAAACGCCCTTTACCGAGGGGCAGGAGCTTTCCCTTAGTTTCCCGCTGCCCAATCACCAAAAGTACATAAAGATTTCAGGACAGATCGTCAGGGCCAGCCCACAGGGAATCGGCGTAAAGTTCAAGACTACCGACCATGAACAAGAGGAAATGATTAAGGCCATTATGGAAATGATTTAGGCCTTTGACCGGCTTTACGGTACTTTCTTTAACGCATTTGAATATCATATGAAAGGAGGGTACATTATGAAGTATATCCTTCTCGTTATCACCTTAATAGCCATAGTTGCGGGTTTGAGCACTCTGGCGCAAACAAGTGATACATCCTCGGCTACGTCTACGGCAACCACAGAAACCTCTCACCTGTATCCCATCGCTCCCGGCGTGTGGTATCCCGGATGTGGGGAGCTGCCTGAAAAACCCGTTCGTTACTACAGGGTAAGGTGCTGGCCCGGCTGTCACCGTGGAAGTAGTCATGGCAAATACCCAGACATACCGCTCCACATGAATCCCATTTTCTCAACCAGCACCTTGGATCTTAGTCCGGAAACCGGAGAAAAAATCAAATAAGAAGGCCAAACCATTTCCCTGAAAAGTGGCCGCGGAGTGCCTCTCTCCGCGTTTTCGTGATCTCGCGTTGAGAGGATCAAAGGCCTATCTCTTTGCTTTACAAACTCATGAGGGATACCATGAGCGATTATTGTGTTGTAGTTACCGGTGGAGCAAAGGCGCGCTTTTACACCCTGGAGCCGGTAGATTTTCCTGAACTGGAATCAGGGCCGAATTTGGTGCATTGCGGAGATCTCTTCAATCCACAAAAGGAATCGTCTGGAAAAGACCTTTATGCAGACCCAAAGACAGGTCGGGGTCGAGCAGCTCGTGGAGGCCCTGCTCACGGGTATGATGACCACCGATCACAGCACAAAGACGAGCTTGATCGACGCTTTTCTCGGAAAATCCTGACAGAGACCAGCTCCCTCGTCAAGGCCAACAATGCACGCTGCGTGGTATTGGTGGCCCCAGCACCCATGCTTGGAATACTTCGTCAGGAATTGCACGCGCTCAGTAAACGTGGCATAGAAGTGATGAAAGTGGCCAAGGATATGACCAAATTCTCAGCCAGGCGAATCCACGCCAGTCTCGCCAAGGAAAACATACTGCCCAAGTGCAGGAAACCTGGAGCTTGAACACCTTTTACCTCTGCCAGTTCGCAGCCGGGTGAGCTAAGACCCTACCCTATTGTCGCGTGAAGATGGCGTGCGAGATAGGAGAAAGCCCCCTTCATCTCCTTTGATCGCCCTTTCATAATGATGAGATGCCGGGCTTTTTTGCTTGACACCCGGTTTTCCGTCTTTTACTTTACCTTTATTCAGGAGTTGAGGAGCGATACCCATGAGTAGCCGAGGGAAAGGGAAACAGGGCCCGTATTCATATCTCACGGCGAAAGGGAGTATCGCCGAAGCCCGCTTTTGACCTGTTGTGATCGTGGGCTGGGACTGCGGAGAAGATCCTCAGGACTGTCACGGTCTGTACCGTGGAGCGCTCTCTTGGTTGATATGCAGCTGGAGCAGGCTCCAGCTGTTTTTTTCATATATACCGGGAACAAAAGGAGGTGCGACAATGTTAAGTGGATGTTATACGGCACTCGTGACACCATTCATGCCTAACGAGGTAGATTTTGAAGGACTCGATAAACTCGTGGACTTCCAGATTGCCGGCGGTGTGAGCGGGATCCTCGCCGTGGGTACCACGGGCGAGAGCCCTACGTTGACATGGGAAGAACACAACAAGGTGATCGATGCAGTGGCCAAACGGTGCAAGGGTAAGTGCCAGAGCATCGCGGGAACAGGGAGCAACAGTACACGGGAAACTATTGAGAGCACCGAGCATGCGGTAAACGCCGGGGTCGATGCAGCCCTGCTTGTCGATCCATACTATAACGGGCCGAGCTCGCTCGAGATCCGAAAGGAATATGTTGCTCCTGTAGCAAAGCTATTTCCGCAGATCCATATTATCCCCTATGTAATTCCGGGACGCACCGGCGCACAGCTTCTCCCCGAGGACCTCGCCATACTTCACCAGCAATACCCCAATGTGAGCACCGTGAAAGAGGCTACCGGCGATATTGAAAACATGAGACATACGCGTGAGTGCTGCGGCGAGGACTTTTCGATCCTCTCTGGCGATGATGATAAGACCTTTACCATGATGACTGATCCGGCCATCAGGGCAAGCGGCGTTATTTCGGTGGCATCCAATATAGCTCCCAAGGCAGTGCATGAGATGACCATGACGCTCAATGAGGGGAATCGGCCTGAAGGCGAGAAACTCTTGGCTGCCCTGCAGCCGCTGTTTGGGATTGTAACGGTAAAGACCCAGGAGGATACCCCCTTTGGACCAGTGCTGTGCCGCGGAAGGAATCCACTCCCCGCAAAGACCCTGATGGAAATCCTCGGCATGCCCGGCGGATCATGCCGCCAGCCCCTTGGCAAAATGACCAAGAAGGGAATCCAGGTCGTGTTAGAGGCCGGTCGTATGGTATGGAAGAACAACCCTGAAATCCTTGAACCGATCGCTGACTTCTTCGGCGTGGATATAGAGGCCAGGCTCTACGACGAGTCGATCATCTCGGGGCTCACATACGAGAAATACTAGGTGCCTTCATAAGAGGTGATCTTGAATGTAATATCAGATTTTTGTTATTGATTTAGGATGATATTCAAAAAGGCCAAGGGCACAGGGTGCAAGGAATAGGGCAAGATCGATATCCGTAAAGTCTTTCCCTTGTGCCTTTCGCCTTGAACCGTAAGCCCATCGCATAAACCATAGAGGCAGGGAGGGTAAACCTCCCATCGTTATCATCGAAATAGCGTGAAGATCTTACTTGTACATTGGTATTATCCGCCACAGGTTGGAGGTGTGGAGACCTTGCTGCAGGTGTGGGGGGAACAGCTCGCCCTTAGGGGCCATGAGGTTACTGTCCTCGCCGCGTCCCTGTCCGAGAAAGACGAAGTCCAGCAGGACAAAGATCCCCGGGTTGTGAGGCTGGCCTCCTTTGATCCGGCAAAGGTACAGATCCGCACCCTCTTCGAGTTTAGAGACGCCCTGCACGCATTTTTCAAGGAGCACAGCTTCGATGTCATGCACCTCCACAACATGTTCGCCCCCCTCACCCCTCTTAGGACTGTTCTGGTATTTGAGGAAGGCGTCAGGCACCATATTCCCATGCTCATGCACTCCCACTGTATGAACGACACCCAGATGGGCAAGCTCTTGCTGTCGCTTTCCTGGGATGATGTTCTGTTCGTGAGCGAGTGGCACAGGAAGGAAACACTCGGTCTTTACCTCCCCTTCAAGAACACGGATGTAATCTATAACGGCGTACGGGTCGACTACTTCCAAAAGGAAAAGGGCAACCGCGAACAAGCAAGGCGCCAAATCCAGGCCTCCCCCGACGACTGCATCCTGCTCTGGCCCTCGAGGATAGTCAATCCAGATGGGAAGCCAACCACGAGAAAGAGACTCTCAACACTGCTCAAGGCAGCAGCCAGGGTCAAGGAAAGGACAAATACATTCAAGATCATGCTCATGGCCTCCGCATATGGCGACAAGGCACTTCAGAAACGTCATCTGAGTGCATACGACGACCTGATGAAGGAAGGGAAGCTCTACGAAAACATAGTCCTCCTCGACACCACCCACAGCTACTCCTTCATGCGGGATACCTATGCAGCCTGTGACATCATGTGCCTTCCCTCGCTGGATGAGGTCTTCGGGTTGGTATTTATCGAGGCCATGGCTATGGAGAAAATCGTGATAGGTGCGAACAGTGGTGCGCTCCCCGAAATCGTGGACAACGGCGTCAATGGATATCTCATTGAACCCGATAACGACCAGCAGCTGGCTGAGCTCTTTCTGAGCATCTTCGAGATGGGTGAAGGGCAACGAGCGGAAATGGGACAGAGGGCGAGGCAAAAGGTGATGGACAACTTCTCCTCAGGGCATATGATCGATGACACGCTCCGCATCTACGAGAAGTATGCCTCGCCATAGTCCTTTGCGCCGCCAAAAAAAGAGATGGAACTGCCGCTCCCCATCCCTGCCGCCTCCTCTTCCAGGGTTAAACGAATATGATCCCCTGGGCGTGACTACCCTGCAATGTGGGCAATGCATACATTACCGGATAGGGTATAATAGCAGTAGAGGTATATTTCCTCAAACCTAGTGGAGGCCCAAGATTATGTCGGCACCATTAGAAGCCATCATCTCCGCGATGATCTCATCTAGAGAAAAACCGCAATCGCCTCTCCCCATAGATCTTGCACCGCGCTTCGATGGGGGGCGAAAGGACAATGGTGACATTGCCCGCTCATTGAATGCCGCCTTCCTCATAGCACTTGCAGGCACCATGCATCCGGCATCGGAACGGGCACATCGCTATCTGGCTCAAATGGCCGCCTCCAGGGGATGGGACGAGGTAGCAGCCTTTTACCTGCGAGGCATAGGACACATCAGTCGGGAAATTGACGATGTATGCGAGCACAACCCTCAATTTGCCCTCCATCTAAGGAATCTCACCGAGTGGATGTCCCATAAGGAGAACCTGAACGATGTGGGGGAGACGGCGGAAAAGATGTGGTCCGTATTCTTTCCGGAGGCACAAGGAATCCTGGACCACGAACGGCAAAGAGTGGCTGCTTTACGAAAAAAACGCATGGTCACCGTCACACAACTGAATCCCTCCCCCATAACAAACCCGGCTCGAGAGATGCTCTTCACCGCAAACGTGCTGCTGACCATCCCATCCGCCCATACATCCCTCCATGAGCTTCCCTTCAGCGATGAGCTTACCGAG
>QMLW01000183.1 GCA_003646935.1 Deltaproteobacteria bacterium | reverse complement strand
ACGTGGTCAGCTTTAATCACCGCTACCGGCATCACGGACCGCTTTTTCAGAACCGTTTCAAGTCCATTATCTGTCAGGAAGATCGGTATCTGCTGGAGTTGGTCCGCTATATTCACCTCAACCCACTGAGGGCTGGAATCGTAGCCAATTTACGTGCGTTGAAGCACTACAAATACTGTGGCCATGGTACCGTCATGGGCACGAGACCATGCGCATGGCAGGACACGGGATATGTGCTGTCCTGGTTCGGGAACGAGGTATCTGAAGCACGACGATCCTATGCCGCCTATGTGAAGGAAGGCATCGGTCACGGGAGAAGACCGGAGTTGGTTGGCGGCGGTTTGATTCGAAGCCTTGGAGGGTGGAAGGCGGTCAAGAGCATGGGAAAAGGAGAACGCCAGAGAATAAAGGGTGATGAAAGGATATTGGGTGACAGTGATTTTGTGCTCCAGCTGTTAGAAGAGGCCGATGAAAGGCTGAACCGCTCCTATGAGATCAAAAGAAGGGGCTACGATCTCAAGATAGTTGAAGATCGGGTATGTCGGGTCTTTCAGATAGCACCAGAGGAGTTATATGCGAAGAGTAGGGAAAAGGTGAAGGCCAGCGCACGGGGTCTTTTTTGCTATTGGTCGGTGCGGGAGCTCGGCTATGGCGTAACAGAGGTAGCCAAACACCTTAATATCACGCAACCAGCTGTTGGCTATGCGGTACAAAGGGGGGAGGTTATCGCCAAACAGCATAGCTATGAACTGTTTGAATAGTTTACTTATTTATTTATGCCCGTCCCCTCATTTATAGCACCCTTGGTTCAAGGTTGTTACATAGATCTGGGTATTTATGAATAGGATAGGCGGTTTGGAATTTAAAAATCAACAGAAAATATCACGTAAAGATGTCATTACAGAGGAGAGTAACGCGATTTCTGCACGAATGCCCTTTTAAAGACATGCCCATACCTTGAGGCGTTGCAGCGGGGCATCGCTTGTAAACTAAGTGCCATGCTCTTTGGGGCCAGAGAATTGATTGAAAACCGTAGGCTTCAGTGCTAGGCTAAAAACCGGCTTACTGAGTTGAAACAAACAACAAGAATGGGGGAAGCCATGTTTGATTTTATGCTTACCGACGAGCAGAGGGCATTGGAGCATGAGGTGAGGGCGTTTGTGAAAAACGATGTGCCGAGCAAACTGGTTCGTGATATGGATCAGGGCGTGATTGAGACTGGTCGGCCCTTTCTTGAGCTGGCAGCGAAGAAGAATCTCCTGGGCATCCGGTTTCCGGCCAAGTACGGGGGCAGGGACCTCAATTGGGCGGCAGAGGTGGTGGCCATTGAAGAGGTCGGGGTGCTCGGAAACTCCATCACGTGTGCGTATGTGATGCCCACCATCGTGGGAGAGGCATTGAATCATTTTGGAACGCAGGAGCAAAAGGAACGGTACCTGAAGCCCACCAACCAGGGAGCGCTTTACTCCGCCGAGGCCCTGACCGAGCCACGGGGAGGTTCTGATTTCTTCGGTGCCACAACAAAGGCGGTGCAAGACGGGGATTCCTTTATCCTCAACGGCGAGAAGCGGTTCATCGTGGGGGCAAAAGACTCCGACTATTTCCTGGTCTACGCCAAATCGGACCCGGAGGCCGCTCCCCATGAATCGATCAGCTGCTTCATCGTTGACCGGGACATGGGCGTGGAGGATCAGGCCATCTACGCTCTTCTGGGAACGCGAGGTGGCGGCACCGGAAGGATTGTGTTCAAGGACGTGCGGGTTCCCAGGGAGAACCTGGTGGGCGAGCTGCACGGGGCCTATGAGGTGTTCAACAGGATGATGATCCCAGAGCGCCTGACAAGCGGCGCTGGTTGCCTTGGCCTTGGCAGAGCCGCCCTGGAGGTGGCCACGCGCTACACCACCAGGCGAAAGGCCTTTGGCAGGACCATCGATAAGTTTCAGGCGGTAAACTTTATGGTGGCCGATTCGGTGGCAACCCTGGATGCAGCAAGGGCCTTGGTGTATGCAGCTGCAAGGTCAGTTGATTCTGGTGCTGATTCTCGCCGATTGGTATCAGAGGCCAAAAAGGTAGGCACAGAGGCTGCCTGGGCGGTGATAAATAATGCTATGCAAATTATGGGTGGTATTGGATATACGAGTATCTATCCCATTGAACGTTTCTTAAGGGACTGTCGCCTGGCCATGATCTGGACTGGTACTAACGAGGTTATGAATCTTTTGATCCAGCATGAATATTATAAGGAATTGAAGAAAAGAAAGATCGAACCCAGAGATGTGGAGGAGGATGCAATTACACCTGATGATGAAGAAAAGGTATATGAATAATTTAAGACTTATGTTCGTGAGGTAATCTGCCAAATTTATGGGTATGAATATGGGAATGGGGAACCAAAGCCTCATCAAGGAATATCTTCCCATTCGCCATGGCATATATCCTGTCTGTGGTTTTAGAGAGGAAATCCAGGTTGTGGGAGATAAAAATGCATGAAAGGCTCAGTCCCTTCAGGATATCAGTTATCTTTTCTTCTGTGTCTTCATCCAGGCCATTGGTGGGTTCATCGAGGAGAAGAACCTCCGGATCCATAGCGAGCACCGTGGCCAGCGAGACAAGCCTCTTCTCCCCACCAGAGAGCCTATAGGTAATCCTGTCCTCAAAGCCGAGGAGGCCGAGCTTGGTCAATGTCGCCATGGCGATGTCCCTGGCCTCTTGTGGTGATTTGCCGAGGTTGAGCGGGCCGAAGGCCACATCCTCCAGCACGGTGGGGCTGAATAGCTGGTCGTCGGCATCCTGAAAGAGGAGCCCGATCCTCTTTCTGACATCCCTGAAGTCCTTTTCGGCCTGCACCTGTTTGCCGAATACCTCGATCGTGCCCGAGGAGGGACGCAGCAGTCCCATGACGAGATAGAAGAACGTGGTCTTGCCGCTTCCATTCGGCCCCACCAGCCCGATCCGCTCCCCTCGATGGAGGTGAAAGCTCAACTTATCGAGCACCGGTGTGTCCGGTGCGTATGAGAACGAGATATCCTTCAGGTTGATGATCAGCGTATTGCCTTCCATTGGATAAGCACCATCCCCAGGATTACCGACACCATTACCATAAAATAGGCGACATCACCTCTTGTAACCGAGAACTGGCTCAGTGTGTGGTATTTTCCGCGAAATCCCCGGCAGAGCATGGCCTTGTGGATCCTCTCTGCACGGTCATAGCTTCTCACCAGGAGCATCCCCACGAGATAGGCATAACTCCGGTAGGTGTGCGTGTTCGTCCGCGGCACAAAGCCGCGTGCCTTCATCGCGTTCCTCAGCCGGTCGTACTCCTGAAAAATGACATGGATGTATCGATAGGTAAACAGAAAGAGCTGTATCAGGATATCGGGCACGCGCAGTCGGCCCATTGCGTGACCGAGGGTAACGATAGGAGTAGTTGCGAGAAGGGCGATGAGGGCCAGCAATATGGCGTTACATTTAACGGTGATCTGGATGGCGAATGCTATCCCCTCCCGTGTGGCATGAAGCGGCCCTAAGGTGAACCACGCCTCCCCTTGATAGGTGAACGGGAGGAAGATCCACAGAAAGAGGATCAGGCCGTTCACCACCACCAACCGGTACAGGACCTTTCTCATGGAAAGCCTTGCGAGGGTTATGAGGACCAGCGACACCGCGAGGGCCGCGAGGAGCGCTGGAAATCCGCTTGAAAGGGCCACCACCACGGCGTAGATGAACGCCGTGATGATCTTCATCCTCGGATCAAGGTGATGAACGAAGGACTCCCCTGAAGCGAACTGCTCCTCAATCATGGTCGTTCCCGCCCTCTTTTTTCCTTCTGCTTAAAAAATAGAGCGCTACCCCCATAAGGCCCATGATGTAGCCTATACCGCAGATCACCTCGGTCATAGAAGGTCCCTTTGCCTGCAGGTCGACAAGCATGTTCACGATCGGCCTGAGCCTCCTTTCCAGCGATTCATCGATGAGCTCCTGTATCTCTTCTTTACCTAAACCCAGATTGCCGGATACCTGGCGAGGTGGAGCGACTTCCTGGGTTTCCTCCTGGTACCAGGCTTGCCTGATCTCAGACTCGGTGATGGTCCACTCCGCCCTGTGCCCCGTACCAGCGTTGAGGACAATCCTCAGATCGGTAAGCTTGGGAATCCTGAAAGAAAATGATCCCTTGCTGTCCGTTTTTCCCTCCAGGAGTTGTTGCCCCTCCTTGTCAAAGACCAGAACCTGGGCGCCTTTGGCCTTTTTTCCACCACTAAATTTGCTCTCAGTGAATACCCTATCTCCCTCAACCCAGGCGAAAATGTTTACCTTATGGGCAAGGGCAGTGGCGCTCATGGACACGAGGGTACCTAGAAAGATAGCTATGACAATCACACTACCATGCACGTTTTTCATGCCTGCCTCCCAAGAGCTCCGGTTTCACCCTCTTTAAAAAGGCCACGCAGAACAGCGTAATGAGCCCCTCGATGATCATTACCGGCAGGTGGGCCACCACGATAAGCTCGGCCGCTTCCGTGAATGATCCCTCGGCCCATACCAGAGACAGGGCCACGAGAATTGCCGAGAGAAAGACCGCGAGAAACCCGCAGGCAAAACCGGATGCAAGTGATATGACCTTTCGTTCATGGGTTACCAGTCTGCTGAAAAGATAATAACATATTACACCCGGCAGGGCCATGTTCACCGTATTGATTCCGAGGACAGTGATGCCCCCAAATTGAAAGAGGATTGCCTGTAGGGCCAAGGCTACTAAGATAGAGGGAAAACACAGCCAACCAAGCAAAAGCCCGTTTATACCATTAAGGATAAGATGGACACTTGATGGACCAATGGGAACATGGATCAATGAGGCCACAAAGAAGGCAGATGATAGAACAGCGACCTGTGGGATCTTCTCTGGGTCCATCTTTTTCAAACCAACTGAGATTCCTGCCGCGGCAAGGGCTGCACCCGTGACCAGCACGGGTGCGGATAATACTCCCTCAGATATGTGCATGTATTTTCACCTGAGTTACGGTGTCTACTTCCAGTCGTGAAATTTCACCCACAGGACTGCACCAATTTCCACATCTTTACCCTTGATCTTCTTATCCGATGTATTCAGGGCCGCAAATCCCCACCAACCAGCATTGGGTGCTGCATAGGTAAAGACCCCATTGACATCGGCCTTGATAGTCTGGGTAACCATGTAATCTGTGGGGGCCTTGGCCTTACCATCCTTGTTATAATACTCCACTTCGACCTCGCAAAAAGGCACCGGTTTTCCGTCGAGTTT
>QMLW01000182.1 GCA_003646935.1 Deltaproteobacteria bacterium | reverse complement strand
TACACTTTGAACACTGCCCTTATATGATGCAATGGAAAGGGGGTCCCCCCAATAAGCGCTCATCGTAACGAGTGTAAGGGGGGCATAAAAGGCACTATCATACTTGACTACGGTAGGCACGGCGCGAACAACTCCATCCGAATCTTGCCATACGTTGAAAAAACCGGTGTAATTCGTGCTGCGAGAAATTTCAGCGATATTAGACTCGGGTATTGCTGCTTCAATCGCACTAAGACTCTGTGCATCGCCTGAGGCGAGATTCAGAAGCCGGTAACGGCCGCCTTCTATATCCTGCTTGCGTCTATCTAACTCCTTTTTCTCTATGTGCTCTAAGCCCTCTGATGTCATGTGGAAGAAGAAGCCCAGCACAACCTTTGATCTGCTTTTTCCTATTGCATCCGCTAATATCGCATCATTATATGCCTGTAGTTTATCCGGCTCTGAAAACACGATATCCAGCACAATTACCCTGACGCCGGCTTCAGAGAGCTTTGTGACAAGATCCGCAATCTTAGAGCGTGGCCATACCCATTTTCCCTCCCTGTCAAGGCTCTTTTCATCTATCGCGGCTATCACAACCTTTGAGCTCGGGGATATCTGCCCTCGGGATCTGAACCTCAAATCAATGGTTTTTGCCTCAATGAGTTCTAGAAATGATATCTCTGTTACATAGGAAATAATTCCCACCATAACAATACACAGAGAAATAGCAACTGGTGCCAACCTAACGTGCCTTTTGAATATTGATGGCAAAGGCAGTACCTTTCAAGGTTGAGGAGCTAAGGACTAATTAGATATGATTCATCTAAATATTACATGCAGTTTTCCTACAATCTCTTACGAATGGTTATGAAGTAGATAGATATATAATGCATTTTTTATAGTAATTTCAAACATATTATGAATTTATCTTGCTTAGGCATCAAAGCTCTATATTATTTTGGTATTTAAGGAGATAGATTTCATAATCAGGAATCGGCCTTACATATAAGCATTCATTACGAGGTAGAGGGATGAGTAATGGGTTTGACGGTGCTGGAGATAGATGTCGGCTATCCCGCGATGCCCGATAACACACGAAAGGTTGAGTTTTTGATCGATTCCGGCGCAATCTACTCCGTGGTGCCTTCTTCGATTTTGGTTGATCTTGGCATAAAGCCATTGTCGGAAGAAGAGTTCAGACTGGCCAATGGCGCAAAGATTGTTCGTAAAAAGGGGATTGCCCTTTTTAAATATGGACACAGGGTGGGGGGCAGATGTGATATTTGGTGAAGAAGATGACAGCATTCTGCTTGGTTCATTAACTCTTGAGGCACTTGGCCTTGTTCTCGATCCGCTAAAACGAGAACTGAAACCCTTGCCTATGGTTCTTGCTTAATCCTTCAATCCTAAACCCCCAATAGACTCTCTATTTGAGCCTTTGCTTACCTATCTCCCTTATTCCCCTTTTTTCCCTTCATAATTCTCAAATCGGGGCGTTGAAGATGCTTTTTCTTTTGCTCGGATTCCCTTTTAGCCATTGCCTCCTTCACCCTTCTCGTATGCCAAGCATCCCAGGACTCATCCTTCCGTTTATCGATGTAGTCCAGCAGTTCCTGTATGTCCTTTTGGGTGAAAAACGGCTCTCCTTTCACGTACGTTGGATTCAAATCGGGAAGCAGTTCGGGAGTGATTGCCTTCTCCTTCAGGCGAAGGAATCGTTTAATAAGAAGGGACGGGAGCCTGGTTTTCTGTGAGGCCTCTTCTATGCTGTAAAAGATTTTAAAGTTCATATTAACATGTTTTATCTCTTAAATATCATATTATTATAATATATACCTAAAGTTTTATATTAAATATAATATTCATGAGTAAATGCCAGAATGCCCCGCTTTTTAAGGCGGGGATGAGTAGCATCCTTATTATTCACCTCACTTGAGATGAGGGGTATTATATGACTCTGGCGGATAAAGGGGAGGGTGAAATTTATGGGATTTTCACCCCCACCTCAATCCTCCCCCGTCATGGGTGAGGAAGCTGTCTAGACAAGTTTCAGATGTCCCGCAAACGCGTGGAGTTTTACTTTTTTCCAATCCTGCAGCCAATCGCTTTCAGATTAGGTGTTGCGAATTCTCTGCCCACTTTCTCGGTTGAGGTAAGGATATTGTAGTTTGATCTCTCCCATTCAAAAAGGGATTCCGGTCCTTCCTCTGGGAACCACCATCCATGGGAGGCATTTACGACCCGTGGATCAACGATATCGGTGATGTATGCAATATGGGTTATCATGCCAAATCTGGTTTCAATAACAACCTCATCGCCCTCTTGTATCCCGTATTTCTCAGCGGTATCTGGATGCAGTTCAGCTTTGGGATTTGGCCTTTTTTCCCTGAGTCTTTGAACCCATCGGTAGGATGAGTGAAGGTAATACTGGCTCTTGGAGCTCGTGAGAACCAGGGGATAGTCGGGATCATATGCTTCGGGGAGGCCGTCAAAGAGGGGCAAGACTGGAAGGTTGAATTTTTCTGCCTGGCTCAAAGATAGCTCCACCTTGCCAGTAGGGGTTCGAAATCCTTTCTCGAGGTACTTCTTAAACCTATCAGGACCCTTGAGAAAGCCTCGTTCGGCAAACTCCCGAAAGGTGAGGCCAGCGGGTTCAAGCACCTCTTCCAGGAGCTGATTGTAGTCCTCATACCAGTATTCTTCGCTAGTCATAGCCTTGCCCAGCTCATTTAAGATCTTGATATCAGGCCAGCACTCGTCTGGCGGATCAACCACCTTTGGCCTTGCAAGGATATAGCCGTGGCCAAGCCCGTAGTGGCCTATATCGTTGAACTCAAAGTGTGTTGCTGCTGGAAGCACGATATCCGCCATAGCGGCAGTCGGGGTCATAAAGATATCAGCCACGGCCAGAAACTCCAGCTTCATCAACGCCTCATAGGTCTGGCGGCTATCCGCATACCCGAGGAGAGGGTTAACGCACTGCATGTATGCGCCTTTCACTGGGTAGGGGATTTCCTCGAGTACCGCCTTTCTGAAGTACACAGGAGGCACCGTCATGAGCCTGGGTATGGTATGGTGATAGGCGTGGATCATCTCCTTTCTCTTTGAGGGGAGCAGGTCGGCTTTGGCGAACTTCCCCAACCCCAGGATAGCCGGTTCATTGGCCTGAATGTTGCCTCCGGGAACATCAAGATTGCCACAGATAGCCATCATGCAAATGAGGGCCCTTGTGGTGTGAAAGGCGTTGATGTTGTGCTCGATGGGATTACCCCACTGGATGGCAGCAGGATGAGAGGTTGCGTATAACCGGGCAGCTTCGCGAACAAGCTGGGGATCTACCCAGGTTATTTCGGACATGCGCTCCGGCGAATATTGCTTCACGTGGTTGGCCAAGGCATCGAAACCGTGCGTCCAGTTCTCAACGAAGTCCGTATCGTAAAGCCCTTCCTCTATGATCACGTTTAAGAAGGACAGCGCCAGGGCATTATCCGTTCCCGGCCGCAATTGCAGCCAGTAGCGTGCCTTTTTAGCCAGATCGATTTTCCGCGGATCGATTACTATAAGCTCAGTGCCCTGTTTGATCTGATCCGAGAGGAGGATATTGATTTCTCCCTCCTCATTGGTTGAGGTGATGTTGCTTGCCCACACGACCACAACCTTGCTCGTATGGTGAAAATCGGCTACGGGGTAGAAGCCGCAAGTATGAATCCCGGTTACCTCTCTCGGCGCGTGGCATACATCCTGAAGACCGATTATATTAGGGGTACCGAAGACGTTACCCAGCCGGATCAATACAAAATGCTCCATACCCTTTGGCATCCCTTGGCCGAATGCCACTGCCCTCGCGCCGTATTGCTCTTTTATCTCGTTAAGCCTATCCGCGATCTCCGTAATGGCATCTGGCCATGAGATCCTCTGCCATGTCCCTTTCCCCCTTTCGCCAATCCTCTTTAAGGGATATCTGAGCCGGTCAGGGTGGGTGAGCCGGTCAGGAGATGCCAACCCTTTAGGACAAATGTAGCCCCTGTTCAAATACCCATCGGGATCTCCCCTTACACTCACAATCCTATTATCCTTCACGCCCACAAGGAGCGCGCATCCGCCATGATCCATCCTCGCACAGTGCGTTCGTACCCAGCTCACCGTATCATCCATGTTTGATCTTTCCTCTTTTTGATTAATAGATTCCATGTTTACCGCATTCATACTGCCAAAGTCCTCTTTAGTAAAGCCCTATCTTACTCGGCACAGGCAATAGGGATGCGTCGATTACCGTGGATTTGCCCTTGTGTATTTTCCGGAACTATACTAAACACGAAATCACGTTTCATTGAAGTGAGAATATATCTTGGATGCTACAACGGAAAGGAATGAATCGTCTCTCAGGTCCTGCGTAGGCTCACTCCTGCTGATGACAGGGATCTTTTACCTTAACTTCATCTCCCGAATTATCCTTGCCCCGTTGATGCCTACCATTGAAAGGGATCTGGGAATTGGCCATGCGGAGGCCGGCTCGCTCTTTTTCTTGATCTCCCTGGGCTATTTTACATCGCTTATGGGATCGGGATTTATTTCGTCCAGGTTTACCCACCGAAAGACCATCATTCTTTCATCCATGGTCCTCGGTGCGGCCCTCTTGGGAGTGTCTTTCAGCAACACGATGTGGGGCATTCGTTTTGGGTGTATTGTAGTGGGACTATCGGCTGGGCTTTACCTTCCCTCGGGGATAAGCACGCTCACTGCCATGGTGAGATCAAGGGACTGGGGTAAGGCTATCGCCATCCATGAATTGGCTCCAAATGTAAGCTTTCTTACCGCGCCTCTCCTCTCTGAGGCGCTCCTGATCTGGTTTACCTGGAGAAACATACTGGCACTGCTCGGATTCGTGGCTGTGTCCATCGGCCTGGCGTTCGCGCGATTCGGGAGAGGCGGGGCTTTCGCTGGTCAGGCTCCTAATCCCGCTAATCTAAAGATCCTTTTGCGGGAACCTCCTTTCTGGATCATGATCGTGTTCTTCAGCCTTGGCATCAGCGGCACATTGGGCATTTACGCCATGTTGCCACTATTTCTGGTCTCAGAGAGAGGAATGACGCAGAGCACAGCCAATGTGCTGGTGGCGCTTTCCCGAGTCTTGGCTCTTGGCGTCGCGTATATCGCAGGGATAGTAACCGACAAACTTGGCCCTACGGCCGCCCTTGGCGGAGTATTGTTTGTCACAGGCCTCCTCACGCTGCTCCTTGGGATAGCACCGGGGTCATGGGTGGTCCTTCTCGTGTTCCTGCAACCCCTGATAGCTGTGTGTTTCTTCCCCCC
>QMLW01000181.1 GCA_003646935.1 Deltaproteobacteria bacterium | reverse complement strand
TTTGGCAGTCTTTATGCTTGTGGCAAAGATGGAAATCAACTCATCATTTTCATGGATCAGCGATTCAAGTTTCAATGCCTTCTTCATAAGATCGCATCGCACAATCATAAGCAACCATACCCTTGTTTCTCGCAACTCCTTAAGACACACCTTCATCTTGTGTACAAAATCAGATCGAGATTCAGCACTTTGAGCTTCCCCGTAATTGGGAGCAGGTGAGGTGCCGCAGCGAATGAGTTGTCCTGCAATGTGGTTCCCCACTTTGTTTTTTGGCAAAGACTCGGCAAGCCGGATAATCCGTACGGCAAAATCTATCAAACGATCCTCAATATCAAATGCCCTGCCTTCCTTCGGCATTCATTATTCCATCATTCCAATATTTCAATATTCCAATTGTGAGCGAAGCGAACTAAGTTCTTGCTTATGTGAGAGCTTCCATCCCAACAGGGAATTGAAGGGGTCTGGCCTATCTCGACCATATCACTTGCTGAGCAGGTAGAGCGCCTCAATCTGCTTCTTCTGATTTGCGATATACCCGACCAGGTCTCCAGGTCGAAACTGGGATCTCGATGCGCGTTTCCGCGTTGGCGTTGAGAATTGCACAAAGGGCGAGAAGCCGAAACTACGGTCATCGATTACGATTCCATCCTTTCCAATACTGTCGATATAGCCCTCCCCGTCAAACTTCTTGGGATAGTGTTCGGGAAAGGCCCACTCCCCCTTGGCCGCTTTTTTTGCATGGCACACGGCCCCCGGCAGGCTGAGACCGGCGATGAGCAACAGCGCCATCATAATAAGGAGAGCGCGCGGTATGCTTCGATGCCTGATCATGATATCCTCCTTATTTCCATAAAACATAATCTTTTTCATCTCCCTGTATTAGGGGCATAAGCGCGTACTTAAGGGATAAATGTTAATCAAAGGCTATTGAATATCGAATATCGAACAATGAATGTCGAATTTTGAAGTTTTTTCACTTTCTCTGCTAGTTGGATAATTCTTACGGCAAACTCTCTCAAATGATCTTCATTATGGAATGCCCTGTTTTCTTTCGACATTCATTATTCTTTGTTCAACATTCTATATTCGTAAGATATTACTTCACGTTATCGCATATGGCCAAAGGAAGAGATCCCTATTCTCTAAATCAGCCCTTACTGGGAGTATTCCCTCCAGCTGATGATACCAAGGGGCACCACCTGCTCCATTACCGTTGCGATAGTTCCGGATGAAGAGCTGAAGTATTTCATCTCGGTTTGATCCATCCTCAAGATCGCGGGCGGCTGAAGTCTGCCCTCTCGCTCTGTGCCGCTCGGGGCGACCCAGATCGGCTCTTCCTCGGTTCCTATATTGATCAGGTCATCGTCGTCGATTACGCCGTCGTCGTTTATATCGAACTGAGGCTCGGTAAGCCGGGCACCGGTGCAGGCATCGATCTCATGAACGATGCTGTAGCCCCCGGAGCCGCACGGTGCGGTTTCGGGATAGAAGCTCACCACCACCGCCTTTTCTTCCCTGATCATCACATCAACGACCACCCGCTCTCCGCTGATGGGCAGGTCAAAGTACCAGCCCGCATTTGTGGCAACGGTGCTTGATGGGTTGTCCCATTTTGGGTTCTCAGCCGTGGAATCAGCATCCTCCTCGGTTTCCCAGGAGGCCGCGTTGTCGCTCAGGGTCCTGAGCTTTTCACCGCTGTAGGTCCCGTAGTCGACCTGGGTCTGCTGGAGCATGGTCACCGTATCGTGCTGGTTTGAGAGCTCGGGCGTGGAGCCCCTCTCGAAGCTCCCCAGGTATTCGGTGTCGTCATCGTCATCGCCGTAATCCCATATACCGTAGATGGTCTGGGTGCTCGTATCGGATACGTCGGTCTCTCCCAGGTATGAACCGGTGGCAAATACCACGATGTAGCCGTCCTTCTCGCAGTGCCGCATGACATCGGGCTTGGTGGTGATGGGCTGGATCGCGCCGCCAGGGCCTTTTGCCTGAAACACAGGTTTGGGTGTACCACCACTTTTATAGGCAACATCCCATGAACCGGAGCTGCTGGCTGTGAGGTCAAATTTCCACATATTCCCCTTCAGATCCCCAGCATAGACATAATCCACTATCTGATCGTAATCAACATCGACTGCCACAGGGCTTGAGAGTCCATTGCATGAACCCACACCTGTGTCTATTTTCTTGATAACAGCGCCTGTCCAGGGATTCAGGATATAGAGCACGGCATTTTCATTAACGCTGCTATATCCATTTCCGAAGATCACTATTGCTCCTACAGAAGAATCATAGGATTCAACAATCACAGGCTTACTGAACGTGTAGCCCAGGTCATCATCACCACCATATTCCCACAGGACCTTCCCGGCCAGTGCAGTTTCCGATGTAATAGATGTAGCATTTGAAACATCCAGGGCATAGTAGCCCCTGCCACCTTTTGCCAATCCTCCCACCAGTATGGTTTTGTCCAGCGATGATACATACTTCACAGTGGGTGTGAGGTCCACGTAGTACTTGTGGGTGTACTCAGTATCTGCGAGCTGGCTGAGGTTTTCAAACACAAGGTTGGGCACATAGGCAAAAAGCTCTAAACCATCGGAGGCGGAAAAGGCATGGAGCATTCCATCGTTTCCACCTGTATACAGAACACCATTGTTGAATACAGGTGAAGAATGGACAAGGTCACCGAGCCTCCAGTACCGATCCCTGAATGGGCCACCATTACTTTCCTCATTACTGGCATCACCCCTCAGGAAGTTCAAGATGTTTTGTGCTGTGGTCTCATCCGTACTAAGCAGTTCCTGCTGATCTTCGGTGATGCTCTCATATCTGAAAGGGGTACCTGCTGAACCACTGTAAGTGGCTATGATCCGACCGGTATCCCAATTGGTGGTCTCCAGTTCATCTGCTGCAGACCATTGGTACGAGGTCGTAATAACCTCCCCTGTTTCTGTATTAATCCCATAGGCCTTCACATCCCCTGTCCATCCATCACTGTTGTAACTGGCCTGGAACATGAGGATATCCGTACCGAGTTTCTCATAGAGCTCATCCCCATTCACAGAAACTGCTGAGGCGGATGCGATCCTTGACTCTATATGCTGCATGATAGAGAGTAATGAATTCACAAGATCATCCGGCCTCGAGGCGCTCAGGAATGTGCCTCTCCCGTTTACAGCGGCATGCCACAGGTCATCGATTTTCTGCTGATCACCGGATCCAGGGTTTGGCCATGTTGGGTAAGGACCATTTTCAATGTCATAGTCATCCGGATTGAGGGTCCCATACACACCAAAGGACACCGAATAGGTTACCATGTGCTGGTGTGTCGCGGTATCTGTATCGGTGGTAGGCACCAGATCATCGAGGCCCGAGGCGAGGTCATTTTCGTAGTACTCCATGGCCACGTCGGCGAGAGTGTTTGAGTATCCATCGGCATACGGCGCCCCGTTGTCGGTGTCAACATTTCCCACGCTGGGACTCGTGCCACCGTAATACCCATCGGTCATGACCACGGCAAAGGCCTGCTGACACCCACCGCCCTGGGAAGCGTCGGCATAGGGTGAGCTTCCGAGCCCGGAGGGATTTACCCCATCGTCCTGATGGAAGTACTGCCCCACATACTTTAATCCCATTCTCAGGGGGGTGCCCTGGGCCTTGAGATCGAGACCGTAGAGATTGTTCAACAGGACATTCGACTCATCATCGCCCTCCACCTTCACCTTGAGCACGGGTTGCTTCAGGTTCCCGTTAATGCTTCGGAAACCGATCTGAACGCCCTGCATGCTCGCGATCACCTTGGCGATCGAACAAGTGGCGGTGAGCTCACGCCTCCGGTAGAAGGAGTACCAGTTTGCGAAGTTCTGGCGAGCCTCCGTATAGGTTCCGCTCACCTGGACATCGGAAGGGGGAGAGCTTACGGGCCAGAGCTCGCCCACATCCACGATGTTATCTCCGTCTGTGTCGTTGAACTCGTAATATGTAATAGCCCCATCGAGGTTGATGAGATAGGGCTTGCTTTCCTCGCTGGACCACACGTAGTAATGGGCCCGTATGATGTCCAGTTTCGATATAGAAGTAGCCACGAACCGCACCGAATCGGCGCATACCCTGGTTTGTTCGTTATCGCCAACATGGTAGGTGATGCTCACGCTCCCGGCCCCTGCGTCGAAGTCATAGGTACCCAGCTTATACCATCCTCCGTCGTCCTGGCGCTGGTCAACCGTGACCGTATCGGTGGCCCCGCCCGCGTAGGTAATGGTATAGGGCACGGAAGTGGAGCGATAGGAATTGTGCACCCACTTGGCATACACGTCATACTGGCCTGCGGGCAGGTCCGGCGTCCAGGTAGCGGTGATATCTTGGTCGTCCTGATTGGTGAAATAGTAGTGGGAGTCGTATGCCTCGCCAGACGTGGTCTCACCCCATACCCCTGTCTTAGAGAACTTGTCGGTATCCTGATCGTCGATGACATAGCCCAATTCAATGCTGGTGTAAGTACCGTTCAGATCGAAGGTGGGTGATGCGTGCATGGGATGGGACCGGGGTGTATCAGGATCGGCATCGGTGAGGTTCGGCCAGGGATCATAGGTGGTGGCAGGGTCGTAGTACATCTTGTTGTAGCCCGCCCACTGGGACTTCCACTTCAACCGGTCCGTTCCGCTCAAGATTTGATAATCGCTGTAAAGATTGTCTCCCGGATTATCGAACACGTAGTATTCGCCGTCAAATAGCCCGTCGTTTTCGGTGGTGATGAACTCCCAGTCCATGCTTCCTGAGTCATCCAGCACGAACATGATATTGGCGGGCGCCGCCTTCACCAGGGTGGTCAGCGGGATGTCGGCGATATCACGGCACTGCCCGGGGGGCAGTATGAAGTACGCCACGATGCTATGGTCTGTGGTGACATTGTTGAAGGTATACGATGCTATCGCACCCTGGGAGACCCCATCCACCACCACATCGGAGATGGAATTGCCAACGTCCGGCGTGATGATAAAGCCCTGATTTTGCCCGTCAATGACTGCCACAGACCCTGACGGCGAGATGCTCCCTCCGTTAGCCGCGGTTGCGGTGATGGTGTGCATTTGGGGCGCGGCGAATTCAACGTGGAGCAACGGGGCCTTAGAGCTGTAACCGTTATATGATTCAGCCACTCTCTTGCCGGTGCCTTCAATGATAAAGACCATATCGTTTCCCGCGGCCCATCCGGCCCGGTTCACGATCTCCTGGACGATTGATTTGATATCCGTGGTCTGATACGTTGCATGCACGGTGGTCCATGCCTCGGGGGACCAAGCCACTGA
>QMLW01000180.1 GCA_003646935.1 Deltaproteobacteria bacterium | reverse complement strand
GAGCTTCTCGCCCCAGTAGGTGAGGTGAATAAATCGGTCAACCGAGCCGGAGCTTAAAAGGTCGATGATCTTGTTGATGGCATAGTAGGTGCTGCGGTCCTTGAGGCTTTCTAGAGATCCCATGGTATACCTCCTTTGGTATTAGAATTTCTCTACAGCAAGCAGAAAATCTCTATTGGGACGAAAAAACGATAACCCCCCAAATCGCTGGGCCAAAGAAAGTATGCTCTCTTTTCTACAAGCGCGGATTTTCCTTTTGTGATGGCATCAGGAGAATCAGAATATTTTACTGCAGCACAACATCAATCTTGAATAGGACGACGCAAGCACAGGTGCAATAATTTATCTATTATATTCAAGCGTAGAGGACAAATTGTCAAGGAATTTGTTTCTCTTTGTCTCTATTATAAAAAAATGAACCGAATCCGAGGATTATTCATCTTGTAAAGACATTATGCACCTATCCGCAACACCTTTGCTCCCCGAATCTTTCGTTCCTTGAGCTCCATGAGTGCTCTATTCGCATCTTGCAGCGAGAACTCCTGAACCTCCGGCACTATGGGGATTTGAGATGCCAGTTCCAGAAACTCACCGATATCCCTTCGGGCCACATTGGCCACGCTCTTGATCTCCTTTTCCAGCCACAGATGGGCGGGGTAGTCCAAGCGTAAGAGGTAGTCCTTATCAAGCTCTTCCTTTCTGATTGCGTTAACCACCAATCTTCCCCCTGGCTTCAGGTTCTTCAAGGCCTCAACTATCGGCTTCCAAACCGGTGTGGTATCTATGATGTAATCCAACCGTTGGGGAGACATCTCCTCAGTATCCCCTGCCCATACGGCACCGAGCTCTTGAGCGAATTTCCTCTCCTTCTCACTTCTCGCAAACACGAAGATCTTGGAGTTGGGGTAACGGTATCGTGCCATCTTGAGCACGAGATGAGCGGAAGCCCCGAATCCCGTCAATCCCAGGCTACCTCCGTCCTCGATACCCGTTAACCGCAGCGAGCGATACCCGATTGCGCCGGCACAAAAAAGAGGTGCTGCCTCCGAATCGGAGAATACGTCTGGAACCTTAAAGGCAAAATCCTCTGGAACCACCATATATTCGGCGTATCCACCGTTAGCATCCCTGCCCGTGGCCCTGAATTGTTCACACAAATTTTCATTGTTCGCTAGACAGTAGGCGCATTTTCCACATGCCCAGAATATCCAGCCAACCCCCACCCTGTCCCCAATCCGAAGCCTATCCGCCCTGCTTCCCACTTCCTCTACCCTGCCAACTACCTCATGGCCCAGGACAATGGGAAATCGCGGCGGGGGAGTCCTGCCTTCGATCTCGTCTAACTCGGTGTGGCAAACACCACAGGCCAGCACCCTTAGCAATACCTCCTTTTCGCCGGGAACGGGATCGGGCAGATCGGTCATCTCCAAGGGCGTCTTATTCTCTGCAAGACTGCAGATCCCATGCAATACCATTGCTTTCATTGTAAGCCTCCTCACGTTGGAAACCACTTTTTCACGTACTGAGTATATGAAAGGCGCGAACAGAGGTCAAGGAGGTAGGTCGATGGACCGTGCGCGACTCCCCTGTCAAAGGATGTACTATCCTTTGACTTTTCTCATTCATTTCAATTATAAATTTTACATGGGGAAGGTGCTTGCAAGATCGATAAACCGAGCGACCGGATATCTCGAAACCCATACCATACCTTCGGGGATGGAACATGCTATGAGCCGTCAAGGCATAGCTAATTCTCACATGACGAAAAGGGAGTTTTTAAAGACATGCGGCGCTAGCTTCTGTGCCCTCTGTGCCCCTTACCTGTTCGCCTTTCCCCAAACCTCGCAAGCACAGATGGCAAAGAAGGGCCTCATCAAGACAAAACCCTCCCCCTACTACACTCCCCTCACGGGAGGAGATATCCAGTGCGAACTGTGCCCCAGGAGGTGTAGGATTTCCCCTGGAAACAGGGGATTCTGTAGGGTACGTGAAAATCGGGAGGGTACGTGCTACAGCCTGGTTTGCGGGAATCCCTGTGTTATCCATCTGGACCCGATTGAGAAAGAGCCCTTCTTCCATGTCCTTCCCGGCAGCAAATCCCTAACCGTATCCACTTCCGGATGCAGCTTCCGATGCAAGTTCTGCGAGAACTGGGAGATATCCCAGGCCTTTCCTGAGGATGTGTATTCCTATGATGTTCCTCCGGAGACCATGGTGAAGAGGGCGGTGCAGATGGGTGCCCGTTCCATTGCTTACACCTATGCGGAGCCTACGGTTTTCCTTGAATACATACTGGATGTTTCCTCCCATGCGAACAAAGCCGGTATTTTGAACGTCATCCACTCAAATGGGTTTATTAATCCCGCCCCGCTGCGGGACCTCTGCGGGGTGTTGGATGCGGCCCATATCGATCTGAAGGGATTCGCTGAGACATTTTATCAAGACCTGTGCAGCGGAAACCTAGCCCCAGTCCTCAATACCATGAAGGCCCTGAGGGAGGAGACAATCCACCTGGAGATCACCAATCTCGTAATCCCCTCGAAGAATGACGACATGGCAACCCTGCGGGAGATGTTCCTCTGGATCAAGGCGGAGTTGGGCGCCGATACCCCGTTGCACCTGTCCCGGTTCTATCCACGCCACAAGCTCAAAAAGCTCCCTTCAACTCCCATCTCCACACTTGAAAAGGCCCGGGAAGCAGCCCTTTCCTGCGGCCTCGAATACGTCTACATCGGAAAGGTTCCCGGTCACGAGGGTTGGAATACCTACTGTCCACAGTGCGGGAACATGATCATCCAGCGCACGGGGTACATGATCGGTGAGATGTACATCACCGAAGGCAGGTGTGCCTATTGCGGGAACCCTGTCCCGGGCATCTGGGCGTAAGCGGAGAAACTCCAAATTGTAAATAGATAGCAATGCTCTGGTGAGGTTACTCTATTTTGGTTCGAAAGAAGGAGTAAAATCTCTCGAGGGCAATTGACTGTGGATCGAGGTTGGTTAAACCGCCTTTCTCCGCCCAGTCCATTGCCTCCAAGAACTCCGGAACGGTGATGCCGCGGGCGATTTCCGGATATTCAAAGGCCTTGTACTCCACCCGATATTGAGCCATGATGTTCACATAGGTTGACGTAGGCAATGTCTGTGCCACCCACTTGACGAATTCCCTGGTTCCAGCCACACGGTTGGGCATAACCAGGTGCCTGATCATCAGGCCTCGCCGGGCGATGCCCCGCTGATCCAGATGAAGCTCACCAACCTGTCTGTGCATCTCCACGATGGCCTTTTTCGTCACCTCGGGATAGTCCGAGGCCCCGGAGGAGTATTTCTCAGCCTTATCGGAATCCATGTATTTCATATCGGGCATATAGATATCCACGATGCCATCCAGGATCTTCAATATCTCAAGCCGCTCGTAGCCACTGGTGTTATAGACCAGTGGGAGACGCAGCCCTCTCTTGTGCGCAATTCGTGTAGCACTGAGGATATTGGGCATAACGTGTGTGGGAGTAACCACGTTGATGTTGTGGCAGCCTATCCGCTGGAGATGGAGCATCATGTCGGCCACGTCCTTGTCCTCAAGCACCTTTCCCTTGCCCTCGTGAGAGATGGGCCAGTTCTGACAGAAGATGCAGCGGAGATTGCAGTTGGAGAAGAAGATGGTACCGGAACCGTTTTTACCCACCAGGCATATCTCCTCCCCGAAGTGAGGATGCGCGCTAAAGACCACTGGCTGAATCGGGGCGCGACAGAACCCTTTCTCTCCCTTCCGTCGATTCACCGCACACTGCCGGGGGCAAAGCCGGCAGCTCTCGAAGATCGCGTAGGCCTCATCGATCCTCTGGACAAACTTCCCCTCCCCCTCCAAAATCTCATAGGCCGGGCGCCACTGACTTTTCTCCTTTTTGCCGGCAAAAAGAGGGACGGGAGAAATAAGCAGGGATCCGCCGAGCAGGAAAAGGTCCTTGATGAATTCCCTTCTATCTAACCTCATGGCCATAATCCCGTCATTCCCGGGGTTGATTTGTCCGAAATCGGCACCAGAGCACAGAGCCCCGTCTCTCGGCATGAGAAATGGGGCTCGATTACCGTACACTCATAATGCCCTCGATCGGGATTGCTTTCAGCCTCAGGTTATATTAAATATAGGCTGAAGAATGCCCTGAGGTCAAGTGAGATGACGCGGCTTGTAGTGGCTTACTGAAAATGTCCCCATTATGAGCGGTGTATTACCGTAGGCCTGGTTATGCAGAGGAAGATTGCAACGCTTCTAAAATCCACGGTATTGGGAAAAGTGCGATTGCGGTTTAGAACATGAGTCAAGGGCAGATTTATCCCGTGGAATGCGGAGCATATTCCACCGGGGCCTTAGCCGATTCAACTGGTGCGAAGATTATTCCACTGGGACTTGACCCCATAGCTCAAAGATCATAATGGAGTAGCAAAGCCTGATCCACACTCCTCATGATTCCGGCAGGAAGATGACTCAGTTTCTTGAGGAGGCGGGCCTTATCAACCGCGCGAGTTTGGTTGACCATCACTTTTGATCGGGCACGCAAACCCCCGGCTTTTTCTGGCACCTCGACCTCGAAGGAGTAGACACGGGTCACATTTGAGGTAAGAGGCGCAATAGAGATAATGGGAGAATGGGCATTGTTGATGTCATTGGAGACGACCACCGCGGGCCTTGTCTTCCTGGCTTCAGCGCCGACTGTGGGATCGAAATTCACCAGAAACACATCCCCTCGCTTAATCGATGCCGTCACCGATCACTCCCTCAAGCTCCGTGTTAACTCTGCGGATCTCGGCAGCCGCTTCCCTGTATTCTGCTGCGAGCCTTTCCGCCCTCTTATCCCTGAGAACACGTTCTATGGCCGTGGAGATGAAACGACTCCTCTTTCTGGGCCCTACCTCCTGACAAAGCTTTTCAAAGGTATCCTCGGGAAGACTGACGTTGATTCGAACACTCATTGTGTCACCTCAGTGTGCTTTTTATTACACAATAATAAAAGATACTCATTTTGTCAATTATATTCCTAAGAGAATTAGGGAGCGATGCGAGATACGTAAACAGCTAGATGACGCGGCATCAGGGGTGAGGTGAAGGAAGCTTCAGAGGGCCCCAATAGTCTTGAGTATTGCGCGGACAGCCATTCTGCCATCGGAATCAAGCTGCCTCTGCGGCGCCAGCGGTGCTCCAACGGGGAAACCCTGCATTTCCAGCCCCGCCTTTACGCACGCGGCGAGGGAGTATCGCTGAAAGGCCACGTTCAGCGGCCATAGCTTTTTCTGGAGCTCCAAGGCCTCTTCCCATCTCCTCTGGCACGCGAGCTCATAGAGCGCGATG
>QMLW01000179.1 GCA_003646935.1 Deltaproteobacteria bacterium | reverse complement strand
CAACCTCTGCGGCTGGATACTGTTCGTTGTGTGCGCTCTCTTCTTTATCGCCTCCAGCCTTCATGGCCACGATATCCTGGGGCTCGTTGGCAGCATCATCTTCCTCATTGCATGCCTTGTGTTTATCTATCCCCTGGTTAAGAAAAATGATAGGGATCAGGACAAATAATTCCCTTTTTAGGCGCTGAGAACTTCATTCTTTCATTTCAAGACAAACCTATGATCAATAAAAAACGAGAACCAGGCCTTAATCATAAAGAAGACAGAAGATGTTGTAGTAAGCTCCTTAAGGGCTTACCGCTTGCGTCTATGGCGATCCTGCTTATCTTATATGCGTGCAGCGCCACACATCCTGAGAACAATGAGATTGACACACGAGGTGAGATGGAAAGAAGGATGGAACAAGCTGAAACTAACGCAGCATTGGGCATATCTATACCGCCCATAGATAAAATCGTTCCAATTAAAATCGAAACGGCAACCTTTGCCCTCGGCTGATTCTGGGGCCCAGACTCCCGGTTCGGGATTTTGAAAGGCGTTATCAGGACTAGGGTTGGATACGCGGGAGGAACAAAAAAGAACCCCACGTACCACGATCTGGACGATCATACAGAGACCATCCAGAAAGAATTCGAGCTCATGTACCCCGGGGTATACGATTATATCAACTCAACAGCTGCGGCCCGCGTAAACGGCTACCTCGGCGGCCATGGCACCTACAAAGACCTTCAGGCCGAGATCAACGACTTCGGTCTTTCCCAGCCAGCGAGCAGGAAGCTGCTGGACATGGTGCGCGCCCTGGGACGCTGACTTCTCTTTACATATCTTGCCGAGATTCATCATAGTGGCAGCTACACGCCTTTGATTACCTCTATTGCATGCGAAAGATCTCTCAGCACAAGATCCGCCCCTGCCTTTACGAGCGAGTCATAGCTATAGGGTCCTGTGGCAACTGCAACGGAGATGGCACCGAAAGGCTTCGAACATTCTATATCAAGCGGGGTATCCCCCACAACGATACAATCGTTGTATCCGATATCGATGCCCATCCTCGTCTTGAGCTTTTCAACGGCAATCGGGAGCAGGTTGTTCCTGTCTTCACTATCGTCTCCAAAAGCGCCAATCGGAAAATACCCGTTGAGGCCGAATGCACCGAGCTTTATACGTGCGCCCCTCTCAATGTTCCCCGTTAAGAGCCCAAGCCGGTATCCATCTGTTTCCCGTAATGAATCGAGAAGTTCCACCACGCCTGGATTTATGTAACCCTGAGAATTGTGTATCTCCCCCTGCAAGATCTCTACATACCTTGACAAAACCGAGGTGAGGATCCCGTCTCCCATTGGCAGCCCATACCTGGCGAGGCCCTCCTTGATTATCTGGATGTCTGTCTTCCCCGCCATCCTCTCGCTGGCAAAGGCATCCCTGATGGAGAACATCTCATAAAAGGTCCTTGTCACCGACCTCCTGCCAGCCCCACCGGCGTTAATAAGCGTGCTATCGATATCAAATAAGACGAACCTATGGATCTTTTCTCCGGACATATGCCATCAACCATGCAAATAAATTTTGACTTTTGAACTTTGCATTTTTCATTTTGCAATTCTAAGCTTCGCCAAATGTATGCTGTTCAAACCTCGTCGGTTTGAGGCGAAACTTAGCTAGATCAAGGGGCCTCAGAAGAAATAGCTTATCCAGAGGAACGCGGTGCCCAGAGGCCTATCGATGAACCTAGTTCCCGGTATGGTAACGCCTCCGTATTCAGTGTCCCTTTGGCCGTGATACAGGGCCCCGCCCAAGGTTATCTGCATGTCCTCAGCGATATCCCAAACAGCCCTTGGCTGAATGGCGCCTGAGGTATCGGCCAGGTTTTCAATCACCGTTATATACACGTTGAAAAGCGGGTGCAGCTCCACCCTTAGATGACCGCTTAGATAGGTTCTGCCCAGGGTGTAGAGCTCTCCCCGCTCGATACGTGAGCCCAGTTCCGAATCGGCATAAAAATCGCTATAGCGGTTATGGGAAAGGCCGTTAAAGAAAAACTCCACAAAACCGTAAAAATTCTTATCTAACCATACCCAGGAATAATCCATATTGGCAACCATCGACACATACCCGTCATCGCTGTCCGAAGATATCCACGTACCATCCAGGCGCCAGGCTGCATCCCCAACATAACCCGCACCGCCAAGCCCGAGCACCGCATCCCTGTAGTGTTCGGCAGCCATAATATTGAACTCAATGGTGTCCCAAAAGAGGTGGAGTTTGCCGGCGAGCGAGGACTGCTCCCATTCGATGTTACCCGATATCGGGTTTCTTCGTGGTACATATAAAAACTGGAACTCCCCCATGCCTTGAGCAGAGAACTGGGTCAAAACCATGTCATCGCCTACCTTGTAGTCCCGCTCGATATCCGTAGGAGAGAAGGGGTTGAACAGGTCCATAGGGTTAAAGAGCAAACCATTCCCCCAGGTAACGGCCTGTCTCCCTACCTGTACCATGCCCCAATCCGGGAACAGGCCTAGGGCAAGCCTGTCCAGGCGATGGTAGGTAACATGGCCCTCATCCTCATCAATAGCCCTTGTCAGATCCATCAACCTGCGATCGTCTTCTACGGTGTTCCCGGTCGCAAGCCCATCGGCGAAAAGGGCCGGATAGAGCTTCTCCAGGGATTTTATCCTGCGCCGTGTATCTCCCCCTGAGAGGATAATCTCATAGTGGGTATCCAGGCTCCCCCAATCCCCGAAGAAGAGCCTGTTTGACACTCTCGCCTCGGTGTGGCCGTCATAGAGGGTTTCGGTTCCTGCTGAACCGAAAAAGGAATCACCAGGGGGCCATGATGCGGAGCCCCGGACTTTGAGGTGCCCGCCCCAATGGGCATCTATGTTCACATGTTGAGGTGAAGGGGATTTGGCGTCGTTCGACAAGGTGGCTAGAGCAGGGGTATCGATTGGAGTCGAAGTAATGACAAAGAGTAGGAGGGTAATAAGTATGCGTATTCTTTGAGAATAATTTACAATCATGCTGCCAAAGTTGTTGACATAAGAAAAAGGATTGATGAGTGATCATTGGCTATAGAAGAGCCTGCCCTCAAATCATAAATCGTCAATCGAAAATCGCAAATCTAAATCCCCCCTCCCTCACCTGATCATCTGCCACGAGCCCATCCCGTATGAGAATGAGCCTACGCGCATAGTCCATGACCATCTTATCGTGCGTGGAAAAGACGAAGGTGGCCTTTCTCCTCTCGTTCATCTGCTTCATCATCTCAAGCAGGCCCTTTCCCGTCTTTGAATCCAGGTTGGCTGTTGGTTCATCCGCCAGCACAATGGAGGGGCTGGACACAATTGCCCGTGCCACTGCTACCCGCTGCTGCTGCCCGCCTGAGAGCTCGGCCGGACGACGATTGTACATATCCTCCAGTCCCACATCATCGAGGATTGCCATGGCCCGCTCACGCCGCTCATCAGGCGGAATCCCCTGGAGCAGCATCACGAATTCCACGTTTTCCAGTGCGGAGAGTACTGGAATGAGATTATAGGCCTGGAATACAAACCCCACATTGCGCAGGCGCAAGTTCGCGAGTTCCGATTGTGTCATGTCCTCCAACGCATTTCCATCCACGATCACACGGCCGGAATCGGCCGTGTCCAAACCGCCGATGATATTGAGCATGGTGGTCTTTCCCGAGCCCGAAGGTCCAGCTAGGGCTACGAAAGCCCCTTTTTGTATGGAAAGGGTTATCCCATTGAGGGCTCTTACCTCCAATGTATCCTGCCGGTATGCCTTCTTGACATCAATGCATTCAACTATGTTCATATTGAACCCCATTGGCTATTTCAATCTTCAATGTTCAATTGTTATCACGTGTGTGCCAACGCCTCTACGGGCGTGAATCTGGCCGCTTTGGCAGCCGGATACACGCTCACCAAAAGGCCAAGGATAAATACCATCAGATTGGCCATAGCCACGTCTTTCCCTGAAACGGCCGGATATATCACCCGAGCCATACCAACGTACTCCGTCCCAGCAGCAAGCGCAGAAAGGTCAATGCCGCTTCCAGAGAGCGCAAGAACGCTTAGAAGCCCGAGTGTGTTCCCGATGGCCATGCCTATTACCAGGAGGAAGAATGATTCTGCCAGCACCTCTTTAATGATCCACCATGGCCTCATGCCGAGCGCCTTGAGCAGACCAAATTCGCGGATTCGCTCGAACACGGCCATGAGCATGGTGTTGACAATGCCAAAACCCATGGCAATGAATACCACAAGGTACCATAACCACATAAACCCATCGAACAACCTCATGTAGGCGCTCAGCAACGGGAGCAGGTCCCGCCACGAATGAACCTCGTAGGCAGAAGGCAATGTCTCCTTCAAGGCATTGGTAACTCGGTCCGTTTCCCCTTGATCCTTCAGTCTTATGGAAACCTCTGAGATATCCCCTTGTAGCCTGAGCATCCGCTGCGCCGCATGCATGGTGACAAAGGCGAATTGCTTCTCCGTTGCCTCCATCTCAGCCCTGAACACTCCCACGATGCGAAAGGACCGAGAGGCGATCTCGCCACTCGTATCCTGAGACATGAGCACAAGCTTGCGCCCCAATTTTGTCTCGAACTTGTCGATTAATGCCTTACCTACCAAAATCCCGTTTTCCTCATCCAGGGTGAGATAGCGTCCTTGGGTAACTGCATGTCCTATGAACGAGACCTTGGCCTCCAGTTCAGGGTCAATCCCCACCAGGGTAACGCCGTCCGAGTGTCGAGCGTTGCTGGCGATGCCATTGACCCGAACCCTAGGGGTCCACTGGGTGCCAGGAGGAAGGAGGCTCTCAAGTGCGCTCTCTATCGTGTTTAGATCCGCGATGCTGTTTTCGATAACCGGATCATCTCGATACCCTTTATGGTGTACCTGGATATGGCCCGTGAGGGTGGCGATGCCGTTTTCTATCATATCCTCGATCATGCCCCGCATCAGTGCCCCTAGAAAGATCATGCTCCACACACCGATAATCACGGCAATCATGATCACGGCCGTCCTCCTTGGATTCCGCCAGATGTTTCTCCATCCTAGCTGGAAGTACACGAAAAACCCTCACACAATTGAAAAGTTAAGATCGAAAACTTACTATTTAAAAAAATCTAAAATATTCAATTGTCAATATTCATTAGTACTTACACTCCTCTCATCGCCTCCACTGGTTTGAGGCGACGAACCTTGAAGGCAGGGTACAGCGCGGTTAATACGGTAATGATCAGCACCGCGCCCGGCCCGCTTAAGGCAGTAATCAACGAGAGCCGCGGGTACATCCTGCCGCTTATGCCATACTGGCTCATCAACTCGGATGCTCCCCCGAGAT
>QMLW01000178.1 GCA_003646935.1 Deltaproteobacteria bacterium | reverse complement strand
GCTGTTCACCGATATCTTGGCCAGTACCCCCTTGCCCTCCTCGACCGTCATGCCGTATTTGGAAAAGTATCGGTTGGCCATCATGGCGAACGCCCCGGGAGCGCTTATCGCCGGAAAGATGATCCTGTTCTTGGTGCCAACGATCGTGCTCACCTCGGTAAGGCCCCCGTAGCCCGTATCCTTGAGCTTCTCCGCGCCGAGGGCGAGGACCATATCATAGGCGCCGGAGGCCACCCCGTACACGGCCCCCCGTAATGCCTCCGAGCCGCTGGCACAGAGGTTCTCAATCCTGGTGACCGGAATGAAGGGGAGCTTGAGGGTCCTGCTCAAGGCGAGGCCTGATTTGCCCACATTCAACTCCTCGTAACATGAGCCGTACCATGCAGCCTGAATATCCTTCTTCTCGATCCCTGCATCACCGATGGCCTCGGCGAATGCCTCAACGATCAGATCCTCTGCCCCCTTATCCCAATGCTCCCCAAAGGCCGTGCACCCCATGCCGATGATCGCGACCTTGTCCTTGATTCCTTCTGCCATATGTATCTCCTTATACCTATCCTTTCATGGGTTCCGGGTTCAGCGTTCAAGGTTACCTTTCTTTTTTGTCACCTTTAGCGATATTGTCTTAAAGCCTTGCCGTATATGTTATCCCTTCTTACAAGTAAAAGTATGAGATAATGCAGATATTTTCTCTAACCATACAAACTCAGGGGTTAAAAGTTGAAGAACTATTAGACAAGTAATTGGTCATGAACAATGAATCCCGATTCCATCGGTAAACCCTTAACGTTGAACCGTGAACGGTTAACCTTATTTCAAACCGGCACTGCTTTCCAAAAGTAGCCGATAACCCCGCTCTTCTCATCTATGTACCTCCTTCTGAAGGTCATCGCAACGGGCATACCGATAGTCATTGTCTCGAGATCGCAATCCGTGACATCGAACCAGAACCTGCCTCCCCCGTCGAAATCAACAAGCGCATAGATTGCCGGAGGGTGCGGTGTAAATGCCAAGAGGTCACCGGTGAAGCTGAATACCGTGCCCTTCCGGTCTGAAAACCGGTAGGGCTCCATCTCGTCGATTACCCCACAGTGGGGATTCACACAGACCCGCTGCGCCGGATATTGGGGCGTTCCACACCGCGTGCACCGAGACCCGCACAGGCCTACGATCTCCCGTCGGTCTCTCCATACCAGCGACAAGGCAGTGAAGGGTATGGCCTCCGCCCTGATCCCCCCTTCAGGCGTGATGAGGTTCTTGAAGGCGAGGTACTTCTCGTAACTTGCAAGCTCCCTTGTAACTTCCAGGCACTGTTTTATTCCCCGCTTCGTATCCCGCAGCCTCCCGATCTCCTCGGTGACCCGAAACAGAAGCGCATCGCTCCCGCTGCCAAAACCGGCTACGATCAGCAGATCGCCCGGGTTTGCCTCCTCCAAGGCCGCGATGAACAGGTGCAAGGGGTAGGCGGTGCCGGTATTTCCCATGGTCGTCATGAGGTGATCCTGAACCTGTGATGGGGCCAATCCCATTCGCTTGCAGATTGCTGCGTGATCACGAGGGTACATTCCAGGAAAGATCACCTTGGAGATATCCTTGACCTCGACCTTGTATTTGTTAATGAGCCCTGTGATGGCCTCGGGGATAAACCTCCGGTAGCCTTGCTCCCGTCCGAACCGATCCTCCCAGGCCCTATCGGTCCGGTCCTGTTCCGTCCTCCAATGATCGGGAAAATCATAGGAAACGCTATAGGATCCCTCATACTCAGCGATGACGGCATCGCTTCCCACCATGAGTGCCGCGGCGCCATCGCTGAAGGTCAGCTCCTGAGAGCTGCCTGGCTTGCCGAGCCGCACATCCGATGCGCACACGAGGATGAGCTCTGAGGAGCCTTCGTCAATACCGTTGAGCGCTGCGATCAATGCAGCGGTACCTGCACCGGTGGAACCCGAAAAATCAGCCGTTTGAATGGTGCTTTCCAGATCCAGGGCAGTCCGTATGATATCGGCACATCCCCGCTCCCGAAAGGGTGCGGTGGTTGTGGCGAAATAGAGGCCACCCACACTGCTCCTCTCATGGCCCTCCAGGCAGTTCATGGAAGAGGCCACGGCCATGGTGAGGCTGTCTTCATCGACGTTGGCCACACACTTCTGCCCCTTGACATAGGCGGCCTGATTGAGCCACCCCATGTTTTTCAAGATGACTTCCCTTTGTATACGGTACAGTGGGAGATACCCGCTAAAAGAGACGATACCTTTCATGTGCTATTCGACCTCCTTTTCATCTCTCCTCCATCGGATGCGCGAACACCAGGGAGAGATCAATTACCAGGAAAAATTCCGTATCGGGCATTGTGGTGAGCTACAAAAATGCGCTTTTCCTTCCGATTAAAGAGATTGTTTCGAGGGCAAAAAGGAAAAGCGCGCTATCTTGATGGACATCGCTTCGACGTCTAGACATCCTGGTGGCTTGCTTCAGGGTGTGGTGAACACGTAGTTGAGCTGGCCATTTGGCAGTATGTTGCTCTCGGTCTTCAGGCCCATTCCCACCTCTAGATCCTCATAGGCTATGTCCTTCGATATCCTCCCAAACACCTTGTAATCGCCGTAATCCACGAGGGCAATGGTATAGGGAAGATCATCCTCAAATCCCACGGGCCCATACTTGAGCTCGCTGAAGCTCACCAGCTTTCCGGTCCCTGATACCTCAAACCACTCCATGTTGCTCTGCAGGCACGAGGAGCAGTCAGAGCGTGGAGGAAAGAACGTAGCCCCGCAATCCCTGCACCTGGTGCCCATCACTCTTCCTTCCTCGAGGTAGTCAATGAAGTCATTCGTCTTGGAAATAGCCGTGAAGCTCACGGTACCGAATTTCTTAAATCTGTCATCAACTTCCTTCTTGGCCATCTTCTCACCTCCCCAGGATGGTTACATTGCCATAGAGACCGACACCGCCGATATTATGGATAAGGCCGATTTCCGGATCTTTTACCTGCATCTGTCCTGCATCTCCTCGGAGTTGCAGCACGATGGTTCTAATCTGAGAGCCACCTGTTGCACCAATGGGATGTCCCTTCGACAACAGACCTCCATCTATGTTCACTGGAATGCTCCCTTCTTTGTAGGTCTCCTTTGACGCAATCAGTTCCTTCCCCTCGCCCGGCTTCGCGAATCCGAGGTTCTCATAGGCCATCATCTCAGCAATGGTAAAGCAGTCGTGTACCTCGGCCACATCGATATCCTTCGGGCCCATACCTGCCATCTCGTATGCCTGTTTTCCCGCCTCAATACTGACTGACAACCCGGTCACGAGGGCCCTCCCAGCCATGTTCACCGCCTCAGAGGCAGCGCCGATTCCCAAGATCCACACGGGCTTTTCGCACATGGCCTTGGCCTTTTCCTCACATGCCACAATGACGCAGGAACTGCCGTCTGCATTGGCACAGCAATCGCCTACCCGCAAGGGCTTAGCCACATGAGCGGACATATTGCTCTCTGGATCGGTGAACATCTCCATGGTCACCTCCTTTCGATACACGGCCTTCTCATTGATTTGGCCGTAGGTGGCCGCCTTTACCCGTATCCTTGCGAGGTCTTCAAGGGTTGTTCCGTACTCGGCCATATGTGCCTGCGCGTACATGGCATAGTATGCGGGCATCATGGTACCAAAGGGTGATTCCCACTGAATATCTGCACCCCTGCCCATCCTCTCCTGGGACTCACTGGATGAGATCTCCGACATCTTCTGAAAGCCTACAATCGCCACCACGTCGTGTAACCCCGCCTTCACCATGGAATAGGCCACCTTTAAGGCAGCGCTGCTCGATGAGCAGATTGACTCGATGTAGAAGGTAGGCTGGGGAATGAGGCCCAGATATTCGGCGATCACCCCTGCTGGAGATCGTTGCTTATCGTACTCCGGGGCAGATGCGATTATCGATGCGTCGATGTCCTTTGTCCCTATCTTGGCATCCTCAATGGCCTCCTTAAATCCCTCAAAGGCAAGCTCCCTTATGGAGCCCGGATACCCCCTCACGAACCTGCTCTGTCCAACGCCAATTATGCCGACTCTTCCCATAGGTACCCCTCCTTTTCTAGTCCAAATATATGATTACATTCACATATTGTAGCTATATTATAACTACAATATAGTTATGCTGCCTGTCAATACGAAAAGCAATGAGCGTCTACGTATTGAGGTATGCGGAAAGGCAGCGCTCACAGTGTCTTTATACGGCGGAAAATCTTCGCCCGTTCTCGGAGAACGGCAGCGATTCACCCTTACGGAAAAAAGGCCCATATCCGGGTCCTCACTCGTCTCGATAATAGGCCATGGTTTTATCATAGCACAAGCGCTCCTTCTTAAAGGATCTCTAACTCGGCTAGTAGCTCTGATGCACTACATACCTTGAGCAGGGGAAAAAGGGCAGTCTTTCTGTACACACGGAGGATATCATTATGGGCCTCCATGGAGGCGGCCGCGGTACAGTCGGATACGATGACGCACCGAAAATCGTAACAGATCGCATCAAGTGCGGTCGTCAGCACGCACACGGGTGTGGCGATGCCGGTTACCGCGCACAGCGCGACGTTTCTCTCCCGCAGGTAGAGCTCCAAGCCGGTTTGAAAAAAGGCGGAGAAGCGGGGTTTGGGCACCCATAGATCCTCTGGCCTTCGGTCAAGCTCATCGATAACCTCGGCGCCCTCGGTACCCTCTAACGACTCCGGTTTCATTCTTCCGGTGAAGATGAAATCATTCTCCTTGAATGCATCCGTTGCAAAGATAACAGGCCAACCATTGTTCCTGAATATCCTCGTGAGTTCCCGTATGGGGCCGATGATAGCCCTTGCAAAGGGGGTAATCGCTAGCTCTCGTTGAGATTGAAAGTAATCCTTTACCATATCTATCACTAAAATGGCCGGGTCTTTTCCTTCCGTCACCATCGCATGTTCCTTTCTCGGCAAACGATTTTCTCTCCCTCTGGTGAGGCCTTTGTAAACCATTTTTTGCCAATTGACAACCTCTCATCGGTGGTGCTATAAGGTGTGCCTTCATAGAAGCTAAAGGGGAAAGGAGACACACGCATGACAGATGACAGAGACCAACGACTCATCCTGTGGTTCGATGAGATCGGCATCGACGATGTCCCCCTGGTGGGAGGAAAGAACGCCTCTCTGGGGGAGATGTACCAGAAGCTCACCGACAAGGGGGTCAACATCCCCGGGGGCTTCGCCATCACCGCCTACGCCTACCGCTATCTGCTCGAGGAGGCCAACATCGAGGGCGCCATCAGAGAGGCCCTCGAGGGACTGGACACCCACGACATGGGTAACCTCAGGGAGCGGGGAGAAAAAGTACGCG
>QMLW01000177.1 GCA_003646935.1 Deltaproteobacteria bacterium | reverse complement strand
GCCATATATAGGGATGCCGTGGATGAGATGAGATCGATTATCCAAGATATGAACCGAAATGAGCGGGCCAGAAAGGACATAGCGGGTTGGAAGCGGGAGATCCTCGTCAAGACAAGGGGCGGGGAGTTCACCATATTTATCGATGATGGGGATATCAGGATCGATGAGGTCCGGGCCCCTTCCCCGGATTTCGTCATGGTCTGTGAGGATCCACGAACCCTCTTGGATGGTCTCGCGTACCGGGGGGCAATTACCGATGCGGTGATCAACAAAAGGCTTTGGATAAGCAAGAACACGGAGTTCACTACCATATTTAAATTAGATAGAATGGCCAGATCCGTTGCCAGATCGAGAAAGATCTGATTATAAGAAGATCGAGATCGATATTCACGATGAAAATATTTTGGCTAATCTACTTGACGCGGTCTTTAGAAATTCTTTGATCTTCGTGTCTTCGTGACTTAGTGGCTAAATATGAAATAGTTTCCCATAATAGGTCTTGTTCACATGAAAAAGACATTAACATTAGAAATCGAAAAGGGCATCGAGGGTAGGGCATCGAGGGTAGGCGTATCCAAGGAGATAACGATTGCTGACGGGAAAGGATCAAACGTGAGCGGATCAGTCTCCCTTATCCCGGGGTGCGACTCATATCAACAGTTGGCAAAGGAGGTTGCCGCGATTCAGGGAGAACTCGATACCTTGCTGGAGGAGTCGAAGGGACTATTTAAAGGACAGGGAGGGACAGAAGAAGCACCGGAGGTAGATGAGTCCAAGAGCGGAGAGGAGATTTGGGATCTTCTGGCAAAAATCGAGGATCCCAAGCTGTTGTCCGCGAGATTTAACAGCATGAGCTATGAAAAAAGGATAGAAGTCGCTGATCACGTTCTCGCGCACTGCAATGTCTTTACCGGTCCCGCCTCTATGTTCTCGATGAGATACAACAGTGAAGAAGGGTTGCTTGAATAGGGCATCCCGAGCCAGGAAAGATCTCTTCCACGGGGGAATATGCGGATCATACTATTTGCAGGTAAGGGGGGTGTAGGCAAGACGAGCGTTGCCGGCGCCACGGGGGTGAAAGCGGCTGCAATGGGACACAAGACCCTGATCATGTCCCTGGATATCGCCCATAGTCTGAGCGACATATTCGCCCTTGATAAGGCATTGATGGACAGAAACAGGGGAATGCCCCTTCAGGTTGATGATGGGCTGTGGATACAGGAGCTCGATATTGGGGAGGAGATACAGAGAAATTGGGGAGAGGTCCATCAGTACATAGCAAGCCTCTTCAACACCACGGGGTTGGACGAGATACTGGCCGAGGAGCTCGCCATCTTACCGGGCATGGAGGAGGTGAGCTCGCTCCTGTATTTAAACAAATATGTCCGGGAAGATGCCTTTGATGTAATTATCCTCGACTGCGCTCCAACAGGTGAGTCCTTGCGGTTTATCAGCATCCCAACAGCCCTTGAGTGGTATATCAGCAAGATCTTTAAGATCCAACGCAGGGTGGTGGGCTATGTCAGGCCCATTGCCAAACGCTTCTACGATGTTCCTCTCCCGGAAGACGATTATTTCAAGGCCCTTGAACATCTCTTTGTAAGGCTCGAGGGAATTGATACGATCCTCACAGATCCCGCCATAACCACGGTGAGAATGGTGACCAATCCCGAGAAGATAGTGATTAAGGAGACACAGAGGGCCTTTCTCTATTTTTATCTCTACAGGATGTGCGTCGATGCAGTGTTAGTCAACAGGATCTTGCCGGGGTCTATCAAGGAGGCCTATTTTGACGATTGGAAGGAGGCTCAGAGGAAATACCTGCGATTGGCAGAGGAATACTTCAGCCCCATCCCCATTTTCCCGGTCAAGTTATTTCAAAACGAGCCACTCGGCAAAGAGGGGCTCGCAGGCCTCGCTGAGGATATTTACGGAGAGCGCGATCCCACGGGGCATTTCTTTAAAGATTGGCCATATGAGTTCTCTCAGGAAGACGGCAAGGTACATATCAAGATGAAGCTTCCCTATATTACCAAGGAGGAGGTAGAGGTGCACCGGCTTGCAGATGAGATCGTGATCAGGATAGGGGGGTTCAAGAAACACATCCTCTTGCCCCGGCACCTTGCTGCCTATAAGGATATTACGGCCAAGATGGATAAGGACTGTTTACATATCGTATTTGGAGGAAAGGGCAATGGCAAAAAAACCTAGAGGTGAAGAGGAAATAACCACAGAGGAGGCCTTTCGCTCCCTCGGCCGGTTCTTTTCATGGATGGAGGGAAAGATCAGCCCCGGCACTGAGTTCCGTGAGCACATGGGCAAAAGCAGGGTAGAGTTCTTAAAGGGCATCAGGTCCTTGGTTGACAAGAAGATAGACGATTTAGAGAGAAGACACGGGAAGAGAGAAGGCAAGAAGGCCACCAAGATCAAGGTCGAGTAAGCTAGAATAACGCGGTTTTCAATTTGATTATATGAATAACTCCCCGGTACATATCCCCATTGATGGGGTGATCGATTTACACACATTTGCACCGCAAGAGGCCTCCGATGCGGTGGATGAATACCTCAATGTCTGCGCCCGGAAAGGTATTCTTGAGGTTAAGATAATTCACGGAAAAGGCAAAGGTATACTGCGGCGCACGATTGAGGCCGCCTTGGGGAAGCACCCGTTGGTGCAATCCTATAGGCAGGATACCGGTCCTTCAGGCTGGGGAGCGACGATCGTGTTTTTAAAGGAGCTCGAGGAGGAGTGATCATGGAAAGAAAAGCCGCGTCCTCTCGAAAGATATACCTATTGCTGGTGCTCTTTTTTATTGCCCTGCCCCTGTCCCTCGATTACCTCCGAGAAACACCCGCAGGAAGATACCTTACATGGCTCAACAGCGGAATAGGCATTGGGGGCACGAAGATCACCATTATCAATATCGTATACCTCATTCTCTTTTTAGTCCTGTTTATGTTTGCCTCCAGGGTCATCAGGGATACATTGCAGAACAGGGTTCTTTCTCGAACGAGGATGGATATCGGGACAAGGTCATCATTCGTCAATATCGTGATCTATGCCTTCTGGATTCTAGCTATCTATACGGGGTTAAATATTTTAGGTATCAACCTCTCATCATTGGCGTTCATGGCAGGCGCCCTTGGAATTGGCATCGGCTTTGGGCTCCAGAATATCATCAATAACTTCGTGAGCGGAATCATACTTCTCTTTGATCCATCGATCCAGGTGGGCGATATGGTTCAGGTGGGCGATGATTGGGGTATGGTGAGCAGGATTAATATCCGGACTACTGTGGTCCAGTCCTTTGACAACGCCTCTCTGATTATCCCCAACTCCCAGATGCTCTCAAACAGGATTACGAACTGGTCCTTTCAGGATCCAAAGGTCAGGCGGCAGGTTGATGTCGGCGTGGCCTATGGATCTGACGTGCACTTGGTGCGGGACTTGTTGTTACAAATTGCCGCAGAAATTCCGGAGGTGCTGGGTGATCCGGCTCCACGGGTGGATTTCATGGATTTTGGTAACAGCGCGCTGATCTTCAGGATTCGCTTCTGGATATCCTCGCCGGAACACTGGCTCACCGCGCCCACGGAGTTCAGGTTTAGGATCGATGAGGAATTTAAAAAACACGATATAGAGATTGCATTTCCGCAGCAGGATATCCATATACGAAGCGCATCGGGTCTTCATGATGTTTTCAGCAAGGAAGGAGCATCGCCGAAGCTTGCCCATGACAAGTAGTGAGAGCGAGGCTCTCAGGAATACTTTCCTTTATCCTTGCTTTTTTTAAGAAAAAGATAATAAAATTCACAATCTTAAAAAACTCTAGAATCTCTCATTTCTGTCATTCTGGCGAACCCTGGATCAAATACAGGGCAGGCTTTGATCCAGTGTCCGGTATGACGGTTAGAAGATTTTTTTCGAGTTTGTTGATCTTGCAATTCGAAGCTTCGCTAAAGGAGTGATGGAATATGAAAATCCATGAATTTCAGGCAAAGGATCTATTTCGCGATGCCGGGATACCGGTGCCCTTGGGCATGGTCGCCACCACCCCCGATCAGGCGGCACAAGCTGCAAATTCCCTGCCGGGCCCACCGTGGGTGGTGAAGGCGCAAATTCACGCAGGCGGCCGTGGAAAAGGCGGCGGAGTCAAGGTGGTGAACAGTATCGAGGAGCTACAGCGCATATCCGAGCAGATTCTCTCCGCTCCCCTTATCACGCCACAGACTGGACCATCCGGCCAGCGAGTTCGGCAAGTCCTGATAGAGGAAGGCCTGGACATCGATAAGGAGTACTATCTGGGCATCGTGGTCGATCGAAACCTGGAATCTCCGGTGATAATATTCAGCCAGGCAGGCGGGATGGAGATTGAGGATATATCCGCCTCCCATCCGGAATTAGTGTTGGTCGAGCCTATCGATATTGTAAATGGATTCATGCCCTATCATGCGCGAAACATCTTCTATGGCCTTGCACCCTTGCCGGATCAGGGGATGCTCACGGAGCTCGTGCCGATCATGCAGGGGCTCTACGAGTTATTTATATCAAAGGATTGCTCGCTGGTTGAGATAAATCCACTCGTGCTCACGAAATCAGGCGCACTGGTTGCCCTGGACGCGAAGATCAACTTCGACGATAATGCACTTTTCAGGCACAAGGAGATTGCCCAACTTCATGATCCCTTCGAGATGGATGAGCTGGAGGCGGAGGCATCGAAACACAATATCAACTACATCAGGTTGGACGGGAATATAGGCGCCATGGTCAATGGGGCGGGACTCGCTATGGCTACCATGGATGTGATCAAGCTCGCAGGCGCTGAACCAGCCAACTTCTTGGATGTGGGAGGTGGTGCCAGCGAGGAGATGGTCAAAAACGGGTTGAAGATTATCCTGAGCGACGAGAGGGTAAAGGCGATTCTTATTAATATATTCGGGGGCATCATGAGGTGTGATGTGCTCGCCCGGGGCGTGGTGGAGGCTGCAAGGGAAATCGAGATAGCCGTCCCCCTCATTGTTCGCCTCGAGGGCACGAACGTGGAGGAGGGCAGAGAGATCCTGAATAACTCAGGTCTCGATTTCTTGGTGGCGAGGGACATCGAAGAGGCCGCGGGTATGGTGGCGGAACAGGTGAAGCGATCTCGCTAAGCTCCGCCTAAAACCGTCGATACACTATCTCAGTAAGAAAATACGAAATATTGTGTAACGTTCATGGGCTATGGTTACGATACCCGTTTCGTTTTTCGGTAAGGTCATTCGTCTTTTTACTTCTACGTTACCGTAACCATTACCGATACGGGCTTCGTTACCCTAACCGTTGATCAAACAAAACAGCAAAAAGCTGACCTAAATCTTAAGATC
>QMLW01000176.1 GCA_003646935.1 Deltaproteobacteria bacterium | reverse complement strand
GTAAAAGAGATACTCCGAGAGGCCGCCTCCCTGGGGTGCTTGAGGGTACGATTGACCGGTGGTGAACCGCTTTTGAGGGAGGATTTCGTTGAGCTTTACCTGTTTGCCCGCAGGCTGGGGCTCCGTGTTGCCCTCTTTACAAACGCCACGCTCATTACCTCTGAAATAGCCAAGCTTTTGGCCTCCACCCCACCTCTCGAACCCTTAGAGATCACCGTTTATGGCATGAAACGGGATTCCTACGAGTCGGTCACAGGGTTATCGGGCTCCTTTGAGGCCGCCTGGCGGGGAATAAACTCGCTCTTAGAGGAAGAGGTGCCCTTTATCGTCAAAGGAGCAGTCCTTCCGCCGAACAGGTTGGAGGTGGAACGGTTTGAGTCGTGGGCAGCTACTATTCCCTGGATGGATAGGCCCCCATCGTACTCTGTACTCTTTGACCTTAGGGGCAGAAGGGACTCGGCAGAAAAGAACCATCGCATCCAGGGCCTCAGGCTCTCACCGGATGTGTTTGTCGAGTTTGCATCCAGGAGGAGGGAGGATCACCTGAGAGAGATGAGGGAGTTTTGCTCGAGGTTTACTCGGCCTCCGGGCAGGGGACTTTTCCCCTGTGGGGCAGGCGTTAGCGGGGGGTGCGTGGATGCCTATGGCTCCCTGCAGGTTTGCCTGTTGCTCAGACATCCGTACACGGTGTACGATCTCAAGAAGGGATCCCTAGCACACGCAATGAAGGAGTTTTTTCCGAAGGTAAGGCAATTGAAAGCCCAAAATCTCGAGTACTTGAACCGGTGCGCTCGCTGTTTTTTAAACGGGCTCTGCGAACAGTGCCCGGCTAAGTCTTGGATGGAACATGGCACATTGGATACCCCGGTGGACTATTTCTGCGAAATAACCCATGCTCAGGCCAGGAACATTGGATTGCTGAGAGATAACGAGATGAGCTGGGAGGTCGGGGATTGGAGGGAGCGAATCAAACGTTTTTCAGGGTCAGAGGCGCTTCGTCAGGATAACGTGAGTGTCAGGAACACTTCCAGATGAACCGGTTTTGGTGCGTATTCGATTTTTTCTCTTTCCCAGCAGTTGCTTCAGGGAAGGATCTACTTCGGTACCATAAGGAGGAGGATCAATATGGGAGTAAAGGCTGAACTTGGTGCTACTTACCTTCCGTCGGAGGATATAGTGGTCAGGGAAATCGAGGGGGAACTGATCATAGTGCCGATTGTCTCCGGAATAGGAGACATGGAGGATGAACTCTTTACCTTGAATGAGACCGGAAGGGCCATTTGGGAAAAGCTGGACGGCAGAAAGACCCTTGGGGATATCATAGGTGATCTTTCCTCTGAGTATGAGGCATCTCCTGGCGAGATCGAAAGGGATGTCATTGGCCTTGCAGAGGAGCTCCTTAAAAGAAAGATGCTCGTTGCACTGCGAAAAGACTAGCCGGCCAGCAGGCATTCATGAACAATGTGTATGCAGGCGATACCGTTGAAGGCCTCAAATGACACAAGATGCGAACCAGCCGCCTATACTGATGGAGGGCACGAGCTATCCATCCGAAACCAGCCCCTTAAGGAACTGCTCATAGATGTGCTTCACAAGGGTGCTGCATTCAGGTTTAAGGCAAAGGGTTTCAGCATGTCTCCCTTTATCAAGGATAAGGACGTAATCACGGTGGTTCCCATACCTTCTTATAAGCCGCGCCTTGGCGATGTGGTGGTGTTCATTAGTCCGGATACAGAGAAGCTCGTTATTCACAGGCTTGTCGGCAAAAGGGATAATTCCCACGTATTGATAAAGGGAGATAATCTCCCAGATCACGAACACCTCGTAGCGGAAAGGAGAATCCTGGGAAGAGTGAAGAGGGTTGAAAGGGACGGAAGGGCAGTTGCCCTCGGACTTGGGCCGGAGAGGGCGTTGATCGCACTGCTCAGTCGCCGGAGCATTCTCTCACCGTTGCTCCTTGCGATGCGGAGGATTATTCGCTCGATCCTCGGGAGGTTCTCAAGGTGAGCGAGCCTTTTATTTCGTCTGCGAGCTTACATGATTTCTCGCTATGGAAGAGGATGGAGCTCAAAAGGCTTCCCTTTCTGTTTGATCTGGAGATCACCGCCCGTTGCAACCTCAATTGCCGACATTGCTACATCAATCTTCCAGCAGGAGATAAAGCAGCAGAGAAAAAGGAACTATCCCTCGAGGAGGTGCGGGAGATCGTAGATGAGGCAGTATCCCTAGGTGCCTTATGGTGTATTGTTACCGGGGGCGAACCCCTCTTGCGGGATGATTTCCTCGATATCTACTTTTATTTAAAGAAAAAAGGCCTTCTGGTCACGATATTTACCAACGCCACGCTGGTGAATGCTGAACATATACGAGTATTTAAGAGATTTCCGCCAAGGGATATAGAGGTTTCGGTCTATGGCACCAGTGCGGGAACATACGAGAAGATCACTCGCAGGCCCGGCTCCTTTGCGGCGTTTCGGCGAGGATTCGAACTCCTTCTTAAAAGCGGGTTCAATGTGCGTCTCAAGGCCATGACCATGCGCTCAAATGTTCATGAACACCATGAGATAGCCCGTTTCTGCCGCCAGAGAACACACGACTTCTACCGTTTTGATCCTTTTCTACACCTGCGATACGATAGAGATCCTGAACGCAACAGGGAGATACGGTCTGAAAGGCTCACACCCCAAGAGATTGTGTCACTGGAGCAATCGGACCCGGAGCGGTTCCAGGCACTGCAGGAAAAGTGCGATAAATCCGTGATGCCTGAGAGTTCCTCCGCAGAAATCGGTCAACTTTTTCTCTGTGGCGCAGGAAAGGCGAGCTACAGCATCAGCTACGACGCTATGTTCCGGCTTTGTGCTTCGCTTTGGCATCCTGATTGCGTATATGATTTGAGACAGGGGGATCTCACGGATGCCTGGCGGCATTTTGTCCAGCGAGTTCGGGGCATGAGCTCACAAAGAGAGGAATATCTCAGGTCGTGCAGGGTATGCGATCTTATGAATCTCTGCATGTGGTGCCCGGCACATGCATATCTCGAAACCGGGCAGCTGGATGCACCGGTCGAATATTTCTGTCAGGTAGCCCATGCAAGGGCTCAGGCCCTAGGGGCAGCAGAGAGGTCGAGCCCATCACCACGGCATTGAAGTGAATTTTCTTTAAAAACTGACGAATTTATGTTAAATTTACAAGAACTCGGGTCAATAGAAAAAGGATTCCATTAAAAAAAGGAGCCTGAAAGGGAATGGAGAAAAAATCCTGGAAAAAACCAAAACTCATAGTCTTATTCAGGGGCAGGCCGGAGGAAGCAGTACTCCAGGTATGCAAGTCAACTTCATCAATAGGTCCAGGCACTAACCAGTGCAATTTAGGAGGCGGTGGCTACTCCCCATGCAGCACGGTAACGGCTACCTAGAGAATTGTTGTGTGCAGTGCTGCGCCTGCGATCGATAAACATGCCCTTAGAAAAAGTTCCCCTCTCCTCATATACCTGGCCTTAGCAGAAGATGAAGTCAGGTAACCGTTTGTTCAAGGCCATTACTAGGATAAGGGTAGTGCCCTTACCGAATAATGATAAGATCCCTAACAATTTAGTACTGCTCTGCCAATGCATGCCTCGATGTCGGAAATCCCCGTTTCCTCATTCGTGATATGACGTTGGAGAGTAGACCCTTACCCTCTCTCCAATATGACCCTCGATGGCTTGGAAAGCGAGAAAGGGTGACAGCGGGAGGGCTCTACCTATGAGACCACTGCTTCGAATGTATGAATTCCACAAAAAGGAGTTTGGGATACGAGACAATGCGTTTTTTCGCATCGTTGAGGAATTTCTATCAAGGCCACCATGTTCCCTTCTCGAATGCTCGATCAAAATCTTCCCCAACGGCATTCACTCGAAGAGGGTAAGGTTTGGATACGAACAAGAGGACATAGGAGAGGGCCTAGATGAAATCCTCCAGTTCCTAGAAAGGATTTCTACTTCCAGGAATGTGAACCTCAGTCGAGATATTCTGAACCGGATTCTCGATGAGGGATTAGATGTATCAAGGGTCATGGCGGCAGGGGTAGGGTTGGATTACGGGGAGAGGATGAGCGATTCGAAGGCCAAGTGTTATTTCATGGTCAATGACTACCCCGAGATGGTTAACCGGGTGCTCTCTCTGCACATTCCCGTTGATGGGATTGGAAATTACCCGATGCATGACTCGTTTATGTTCGGGATCGATATGAATTTCGACGGGAGAACCGGGGTAGAGATATACCCCTTTCTTGATAGTCAAAACCTAAGAGACTCCGGGCTCATTGAGAAGCTAGGGCTAAGAAAGGCCATTGAGGGCTTGATAGAGGAATGCAACGCACTGCACATTTCCTTTGATCGTAGCGGAAGGCGTATATTGCATTTTCATCCGATACGCACCACGAGGTTTGTTCGTTTGCTAGGTAACCGTCAGCTCAGCCTGGTTTACAGCAACGTACAGATCCTCAAGTTCCTCTTGAATCGATCATATGACAAGATTCTTTTTGCCGTTAACCTTTCCCTTGTGGAAGATGAGCTATTATCGAAGCGGATACAAACTATTAATCTACAATATGGATTGACCTCCAGAGATTGACAGGGCTAGGGAATAATAAGCTTAAGGAGAATTGAGTATGCCATAGGCGTGGGAATTTATGCGTAAATCGGGGAAGAAAGCATATAGTGTAGTCGTGGTCGGCTCAGGACCGGCTGGTATATCCACTGCTATCAATTTGGTCAATCTAATTCCAGGTATAAGGGATCGCCTGATCGTCTTGGAGGAAGCGAGCCATCCAAGAAAGAAGGTCTGTGGCGGCGGAGTTAGCCAATACGCGATGCATTTTCTCAGGCGGCTCGATATGACGGTGGATATGCCGTCGGTAACGGTAAAGAAGGCACGGATTGTCTTCGATTCTCATGAGTATTCCGAGACTGTTATGATGCAGCCCGTGGAGCTACGTACCGTCATGCGGGAGGAGTTCGATAAGGCGTTGGTTAGAAGGGCTAGATCTTTGGGAATCGAGGTAATTGAGGAAGAACCAGCGATCTCGTTTGATTTCACAGATGATGCGATTGTGGTTCATGCCAAAAAAAGGGATTTTACCACAGAGGTTTTGGTGGGCGCCGATGGCGCAACGAGCACGGTACGTCGAGCCATGGATAAGCCATCAGGGGCCGGAGCTCAGAAAAACACCTGCGCTGCCGTACGTTTTATGGAGGAACTTGAAGGATCGTCCAATATGGAACATAAGAATCTGGAAGCGGTAGTGGATTTCTCATGTACCTTTCGGAATGGTGTACGCGGCTATGCATGGTCATTCCCGGTAATTATACAAGGTCAAGCATGGCTCAAT
>QMLW01000175.1 GCA_003646935.1 Deltaproteobacteria bacterium | reverse complement strand
GGGATTTGATGCTCGGTTTTCAGGCCAAGGATTGGGATGTGGCCACCGATGCAAGCCCGGAGATAATCCGCGATCTTTTCCCCACCACGACAAGCTTTCACCTAAAACACGGAACAATAACCTTGGTGATCGAGGGCATACACTTTGAGGTGACCACGTTCAGGGGCCCAGGGGGAGGAATCGGCTCGATCATTGAGGAGGATCTCGCGCATCGGGATTTCACCATCAACGCCATGGCATATGACCTCACCAGGGGAAGGATCATTGATCCCTTTGGCGGAGCTGAAGATATCAGGCGGAAGGTGGTTCGGGCGGTGCTTAATCCAAGAGAGAGGTTTCAAGAAGACCCGTTGAGGATGATGAGGGCCATACGGTTTTCCCAGGAGCTCGGATACTCCATTGATCCAGAAACGCTTACTGCCATAGCGAGCTTCTCCCGCGCCATAAGCGGGGTAGCGGCAGAGAGGATACGAGATGAGCTTGTGAGGGTGCTCATGGTCGCACGCCCATCGGTTGGATTCAATCTGATGAGGAAAACGGGCCTTCTCCAGGTAATTCTAGCGGAGCTCGTCGAAGGGTATAGGAAACGTCAGAACGACTTCCATAGGTATACCATATACCGGCACATCATGGAGACCGTTGATGTGATTGAAAGAGATCCTGCCCTCAGGCTTTCCGCCCTGTTTCACGACATCGCCAAGCCTCGGGTGCGGGAGAAGATCGATGGGAGGTGGCGCTTTTTTTCTCACGCCGAGGAAAGCGCCGAGCTTGCCAGGCAGATCATGATGCGGTTGCGGTTTAGCAAAGAGCTTACCTCCCGCGTGTTGATCCTGGTTGCCCATCACATGTTCGACTACAGGAAGGAGATGAGCGACAGGGCGATACGGCGATTTATTAAAAGGGTAGGAATGGAACACGTGGATGACCTCATACGCCTCAGAAAGGCCGATGATAGAGCACACGGATGGGAACGGGATCATGGGGATCGGCTTGAGGAATTTAGCACAAGGGTTCATGATCAGATGAGGAGCTCGCCCGCGATCACCGTCTCCGATCTGGCGCTGAACGGTCATGATGTGATGAAGATAACGGGCCTGCCGCCTGGGCCTCAGGTCGGGCAGATCCTGAAGGAGCTCCTCGAAGCGGTCCTTGAAAATCCGGATTACAACAAAAGGGAAACGCTCATAGAGATGTTGAAGCATATGAAGATGAAACGATGATTCGTATCGTTTTCTCGCCGATCAGCCTAGCATTTCAAAAATGATATTTCAATTTTAACCTCAAAGGTTAAATATTGATTGACAAATGAGGAGAATGGGGTGACTTCCTTTCTCAGGGACTTAAACCGTACTGGGGTTAAATTTTTTATATTAAGCCACCTTCAGAAAACATATATAGATACCTTAAAGCCTCATGGCGGAGAAGATTAAGGAGTATTGGCAGATCAACACCGAAAGAATGGCCAAAAGCATAAATGAGGCCGCTCGGTCTGCCAAGACAGAAGAAGACCTTAAGATCGCCCTTGAGCCAATCTTTCAAAAGGCTTACCAGCAAATCGGAATAAATGTTGACATCGTTCAGTACGAGAAAAGGACTGCGTTAAAGGCAAAGATCGATGCTGTCTATGGGTATTTGATTATTGAATATAAGAAACCGGGTAAATTAGAAAACTCAAGCGACATCAAGCAGGCTGCACTGCAATTGCAGAAATACCTGATCGATGAGTCTATCCCTCATAGGCCCAATGACAAACAGTTTCTTGAAAAGGCCGTCGGTGTTGCGATAGACGGCCATAAGATCCTTTTCATTCGGTATACTAAAGCTGAACGTCTCATCTCTGCCCCCATACCCATTGAGGAAATTCAAAAAAAGCTGTTTCCTGCAAGGCTTGTAGCTGCAGATTTCTATTGGTTAGGACCCTATCTTATTAGGGAAGACAGTCTCTCAAACTTACTTATTTTTGTAAGGGCTGCTGCCAGACGGCCTTTGACAGCAGAAAATCTGGCCCAAGTTTTTGGCCCCGACAATCCGCTCGCAAGACAGGCTGTTTCGGAGATTTATTCTGCCGCTATGAGGTCGCAAAGATTCAGCAAGAGTTCGCGAATAAAGACCTTTTTCAGAGAGTGGGACCGCATTTTTGGCGTTATTTATGGCCAGGAAATAAAAAAGGCGGAAAAAGAGGCTGCTGAGACCGCTGGACTCTATGGCATGCCAGGCGGTATTCGATTGAAACAACTCCTCTTTTCAATTCATACCTATTATGCTTTTCTTATGAAGATTATTGCCATTGAACTTCTCGCCCTGCAAAAGGATCAAAGCATTTCTTCATTTGTGAGGGATCTTGGGATTTTTAATTACCATGGAGGCTTTCAAATCCAAAGGGGCCGGGGAGGGCTTCAGAGGGTTTGAACTGAAAACCGACAAGACACCATTAAAATTGCTTACTATGGAGGACATGGTTGATCTCAAGCCTTTTCAGGCAGCCAATAAGACGTCGATGTTTATCGAAATTACCGAGATATAATATGTCTCTCCTAGCCTAGATACGGAGCCCAAGGTTGGGCTCATTTGGTTTGCGCTTTACGCTATAGAGAGATATATTGTCTCCGCGATTACCCTTCGAGCAGGTCCAAACGACGGTTTTATACATACCATGATAGCCTGGCTGGAAGGATACCCATGTTACCGAATGATAAATGATGATGTAATAGAGAAAGTGGTTTGCCAGTTGACATTTCAAAGGAGGAGAGAACGATGAGGTACCCTGAGATAAAGACCGATCTTCCGGGCCCCCAGGCATCCAACCTGGTTCAGACGGACAAGACCTATGTTTCCCCTTCCTATACGAGGATCTATCCCCTTGTTGTAAAAGAGGGACAGGGCCTTTGGATTTACGACGTTGATGACAACCTATTCCTTGATTTCACGGCGGGCATTGCCGTGTGCTCGACAGGACATTGTCACCCCAAGGTGGTGCAGGCCATAAAGGAGCAGGCGGAGCGGCTCTTGCACATGTCGGGAACGGACTTTTACTACGTGCCTCAGATTGCCCTGGCGGAGAAATTGGCATCCCTGGCCCCGGGTGAAGGCATCAAGAAGGTCTACTTCGGGAATTCTGGGGCGGAAGCAGTGGAAGCCGCCTTTAAGCTGGCACGCTGGCACACTAGGGGGGAGTTGAATATCGCCTTCTTTGGGGCATTCCACGGCCGTACCATGGGGGCCTTGTCCCTGACGGCGAGCAAGACCATTCAGAAGAAACACTACTATCCCTTTGTACCGGGGATTACCCATATTCCCTACGCCTATTGCTACCGATGTCCCTACAATCTCAGCTATCCTCAATGTGGCCTGGAGTGCGTACATTGGGTTGAGGACACGCTTTTCAGAACAACCATGCCCCCGGAGGAGATAGCGGCCATATTCGTGGAGCCAATCCAGGGAGAGGGAGGCTACATCGTTCCTCCGCCTGAGTTTCATAGGGAACTCCACGAGATCGCCAAGAAATACAACATCCTCTATGTAGCCGATGAGGTCCAATCGGGCATGGGTCGCACCGGCAAGATGTTCTCGATCGAACACTACGGGGTAGCACCGGACATTATAGCCCTGGCCAAGGGCATTGCCTCGGGCATGCCGCTCGGGGCAATGATCGCGCGGGAGGATATTATGACCTGGGAGGCAGGCTCACACGCGTCCACATTTGGTGGAAACCCGGTCTCCTGCCAGGCGGCGCTCGCCACGATTCAATTGCTTGAAGAGGGGCTCATGGCGAATGCCCAAATCCAGGGAGAGCGCTTGATCAAGGGGCTCCGGGAGCTCCAGAAATCCTATGAGTGCATGGGTGATGTTCGAGGATTGGGCCTTATGGTGGGTGTTGAGCTGGTCAAGGACCGCGAGACCAAGGAGCGTGCCGGGGAATTACGAAACAAGCTCATATACGAGGCCTTTCGCAAGGGATTGTTGCTCCTTGGCTGCGGCGAGAACACCGTTCGATTCTGCCCGGCGCTCACGGTATCGGAGGAGGAGATTGACGTATGCCTGTCCCTGTTCGGGGATGTCCTCAAAGCGGTGGGGTGGTAGCTGGATTACGCTATCTGATACGGGATGGCCCCGAGGCATACACCCGGACATGCAGGGCACATCCGAAACCCTTCAGGAGCCAAGGAGCACCGTGCCCGAGGATAATTCCCTTACCTCGGCTGGCCACCTCATAGATCACAGCCCCCATCACTTCAAGGTAGGTGTCAGGCTTGCGGCTTAAAAGGCGGTTGAGGAGCCCCGGAGCCTTTTGGCCGAGACTTTTTATCTCCTCGGTTGAAATACCCACCGTGACGGCCTCTTCCCGGAGCCTCTGGCCATCATAGAGCTCTAATTCAAGCTCCTCTGAAACGCTTTTTGCTATGGACAGGCCCCCTGAACCAATACCGCTCGTAATGGTAATCAACGATATCTTTGCGCCCCGTGCTTTGAATTCGCTTAAACAACGAATCTTATTATAGCTGTTTTTTTGGGATCAACATAGGGCAATCTGCATATTTGTATATAGATGTTGGGTATAATGGGCGATCCTTTTGTGCTCGCCCTCTCCCTTGTTGGTGCCTTAATCATTGCCTTTGCCGATGAGACATTTTGTCAACAGTTGGATTATGAAACATTAAAGCGGATCATAAACAAGATAATGGCAGCAATTTGGAAGCTCAGCATTGACGCACAGCTTGAGAGGCTGACAATGAACCGGTAGCGCGGCAGTCCCACTCTAAGGCGGTGATCTTAAGCGGCTTGTTTACCAAGAGAAATGTTCAGGGTTTCTTGTTCCTTGAGGGCACTTACCTTGAGAATGGAAAAGCCGATTATATTCCCTTCTTCGTCGATCTTTTTCATAACAGCGTCGTTTTCTGTTTCCTGAAAATACCCCTTTTTTGTCTCGAAAAGCACTTCGAGGTAATCTCCTTCTTTGTCATACCAAACATTTACCTCTTCTCCCATAAGATCTCCCCCTGTTTTATTGTATCAGTATAATAGGCGGTAATTACAAAATTGTCATCACGTGATGTCTTGACAACCACACAGAGTATTTTTTCTGTTACAGGTGTGGTTTTATAGTGATTATAAAATAGCTCAACCGTTTTATCAGTTTTTGATTAAATTATTTTATCAGGCTGCTTGAGTGTTTCGGAAATCCAATTCAATTGGCCAACCATCTCGGGATGCTGGTTTTCAAAGTGCTCAAGCCGCTCATCAGTGAGCCTGACCTATCTTTCTAGACAATCTTTGAATACTTCCATTTATTCTCTTTTTGTTGCCGTTCACCATTCCACCATTCCATTATTCCATGTGTGAGACAATATGGAACAGTCTCAAAAAAACCTTTTTAATTTCAATAAGTTGTAGAAT
>QMLW01000174.1 GCA_003646935.1 Deltaproteobacteria bacterium | reverse complement strand
GATCTACGTCATGGACAGCGGAATGGCCGCCGTTCTCGGGGCAACGCTGGATCCCGTGGCAGCGCTGAAAGACAGGGTGCTTACCCTGGATGTCGCCACCTCTCATACCGTGGGCGCGGTCCTAGAGCAAGGGGAACTCTGCGGATTCTTTGAATACCACACCCGCGATATAACCATCGAACGGCTGGAAACGCTTCTGCCCCAACTGGCCGCTGGGAACCTCGATCACAACCACATCCCCTGAAACAATACGATGCCCTGTTCGGAAATCATGGCCTACACCTGTATCTTGATAGGGGCGGGTGATGCCTCCTGAGCCATGTTCCGTAATCGCTGCTCTTCTTCGGTGAGGATACCGAGCAGCATCAAGGCCTCACCTGCGGTGAACTCCAGGCTCAAGCCTTTTCCACCGGTGATAACGAGGCCGCCATCGGTAATCTCAATGGTGAATCTCTCCGTTTCTTCTTCCATTCAAGATCCCATTTTAAAAACTTCAAAAACCTTTTTGGCACGCGCAATGTCATCTAACCCCATGAAACCGTATGCGCTTATCCATTATTTCTTGCTAATTGCGTGGCCTTAACGGTGGGCTGTAACGCGATAAAGAGCCTGTCGTTGGTGGTGTAGATATTGGAGATATCCATATCGATCTCAACCGTTTTATCGCTGAATCGCGCTGCTATCGGCTTGAGCTTCTGGACTTCCACCGGATATTCGCCCTCGCTTAAAATCGAAACAAGCAACAGCCACAGGATATCCCCTTTCTTTCCCTCTTCCACTACCTTTGGCCTTACATAGAGTAGCCCCTTCTTGGTATCGTATCGAATCGATGCCTCACAATTCAAGGTGCTTTCAAGAGCGCCAAAGCGCAGATCGGCGGGAAGACCTCCGATTTTACCCTTATAGGCTATGTTATCACCGTGGATAGTGACGGTAAACCAGAGCTTGTCCAATCCGAGCCTCAATCCCTCTATTGATTGAATCCAGAGAACTCCCGAGACTTTTTTCTTCGGAGTTATCTCAACGGGCAGCACTTCGTTGATAAATCCTTGCAAGACCTTTGCTGGTATCACAATGGTAACCTCATTGTGCTTGTCAGTCGCTGCATACGCTTGAACCAATAAAAAGGACACACACAGTAGCGCCCCAACGAGCATGCTTTTATACTCTTTCATGATCTCCAAAACGCCTTTCTATAATAGGTAGTTTTATTTAACGACATAGGGAATCCACACAAAAAAGCGGTTTTCCCAAAAACAAATGAGTGCGAATGTGGTGAATTTGGGTAAACACCCTCATTGCATAATTTCCTCACTATGGATAAAAATAAGATGAAAAATACATGCGGTGAGGGACCGAGAAATACCTCATCCATCCTTTTTCATGATACCCCCTATGAGCTCTCCACCCGCGATACGCGACAGCTACCATGTGCAACCTGAATGAGCGGGTGGAGCGCTCCTCTTTATTCGCCTTCGCCAGAATGCCCTTTCTTTGGTCTTGCCTTTAGTCATGATCCATTCCTCCTTGTCACGCGCACTTATGTCGCATTGGTTTTTAGCTCCTCATATGCTGATTATCTGACCAGCTACTTCGCTAATCCATCCACACCGCCCGCTTGACCCCGGAGGCCTATCTTCCGCGATTGAAGTAGCGCTTATCCAGATAGCCATAGATTATAGGGAGCGTGTCGAGGTTTGGTGCACTAAAGCCATACACGAGCTCTAGAAATACCATCACGATACGGTACGTGGCACCCCAAAGCACCTCTTCCCCATCGTGGGTCTTATGCCGAAAGCAGGGGAAATCCCCTTTCTCCTCCACCACTCCAGCCTCGCCACGTGGTGCCATGTTGAGCCTGTAGCATGCGTAGTTTTCGGGATTCAAGAGATCTCGAAGCGGGATATATACGATCCTTTCCACCTCCCAGTTCAGCAGGAAATGACGTTGACGGCCGATCCAACTCACCATAGGATAGATGACTCGGTCGAACATGCGGAGGTCCTCCGGCGGAAGGGGCCCCAGAAATTTGACTCCCAGGGGATTCAGCCCCATCTCCTCAAGGCTCTCCCTTAGGCTTGTGGCAAAAACCAAGGCCAGTGACTTTGCATCCTCTCCTTGGAGATTGCGCCACGTTGACCAGTGAGGCCATCGCGCCAGGGGGAATAGCGGTAGGGTAAGAAACTTAGAGACAAGGGAATCCAACCCCGGCGCAATCCTGCCACCCGGGAAACACAGATCACCGGGCTGCCTCACTCTTATGGATCGCTTATTGAACACCACGCAGGGCTCAGGCCGGACCTTTTGCTCTCCACAGTGCTCGCCCAGAAGAAACAACACGGCGGAGGCCTCATCCGAGCGTGCAATATACGCCGGGAAAAAGCGCCTACCGCGGCTCCTCTCATGGAGTACATCCATGATGCGGCTGATCAATGCTTTGTGAGGGTTCAGTCTCAACTTCTATGGGCAGCAATGGGAGTGCCCCTAATAGATATCTATTCCCGATCGTCTTTTCAAGTATGAAGCGCTGCCTTGATTTTCTCGACCGTCTCCTGGCTCTTCAGGGAGAGGATGTTCTTGAGGAGTCCTTCTTTCTCGTAATATGAGATGAGCGGCGCCGTTTTCTCGTTATAGGTCTCCAGCCTGTTCATGATGGCCTCTTCGGTCTCGTCATCCCTCTGGATCACGGGACTCCCGCATATCTTGCACCTTCCATCTTCCGTGGGCGGATTGCTCTTGATATTGTAGATGGCCTGGCAGTCCGGATTCGAGCAGGTCCTTCTGGTGGTGAGGCGATCCAGGATGACATCCTTGGGCACCTCAAGATTCACCACCACATCGAGCGCAATGCCCAACCTCTCAAGCAGCTTCTTGAGCTCCTCTGCCTGAGGAATCGTTCGGGGGAAACCATCAAGGATAAAGCCCCTTTCACAATCATCCGCCTGGAGTCGTTCTTCCATCATCTTCATGATAAGGGAATCGGGAACGAGGTCGCCCCTGTCCATATACTCCTTCGCCTGCACGCCCAGTTCCGTTCCATCCTTCACGGCCGCACGCAGGATATCCCCCGTGGAAATCTGCACCGATCCATCATGTTCAGTGAGTAGCTTTGCAACGGTCCCTTTGCCGGCACCTGGTGCCCCTAACAATACGATTCTCACCTGAAACCTCCATAAGCTCTTTAGTTCGCGATCCGAGGCGAAATGCCTTCGTGAGGCAGCAAACTATAGAGGAAACGCCCTCGGGGGTCAAGGTAAGAAATCTAATCTCTAAATTCGATAAAGCGAAAAGGAGTTTGGCGAATGAGCAGGAAACGGGTACCTTGAAGCTGTATAATAGTAGAATAACCGGCTTTAGCTCATTGCTTAAAATTCTATTATTACGGTGCCTACGGAGGTGATCACCCGTTCTTCTTCCACGTAGCTCTTTGCGGGATCCCCATACACGGCGAAGTCTATGGTGATCCTGCCGAACTCTGCGCCGATCCCTACCGCGCCTCCGATCTTCGGCGACGGAATATCCTCCCTCATATCACCCGCCGGGGAGGTATAGGCCACGATAGGGTATATGAGGCCAAGCCTCACCTTGAACCTGCTCCCCACCTCCCTCTCAAGGCCTCCCCGCAGAAACCAGAATTGCGCTACCTTATCCTTTTCTCGCCCAAACCTCCCGAAGATCACCTCGCTATCCAGGGAAAAGGTGTATGCGCCTTTTTCAGAGGATATGCCCATGGTCGCATACCGGGGAAGAGCATAGCGCTCATACCCTGTGTTTGGTGATCTCCCGTATAGGTTCTTTACCATCAATCCCACCCGCATCCCCTCTCTCATCCGGTATATCGCCCCGAGATCAAAGGCGTTGTACTCAAGTTCAACCCTGTAGAATCCTCCGTCCGGACCACCGGTCCAGAGCAATGCGGTCTCTCAACACACGTGTATCAGGTTCAGTCCTATGGAGAGCCTCCTATGGGTGGGGGGCACAAAGGACAGGCTCAGCCGTGTATCATATGTCTCGGATTCCATAGATCCACTGAAACCCTCTTCCACCTCTATAGTACCCATATCGAGGATGTGCGAAGCGCGTCCCGCCCATGTGCTGCTCCCGCTATCCCCCTCTATGCGTAACCTGTTGATGAGGCTCAAGCCTATGGCAGCGTTCAATCTCGCAAGTTGCCTTAAAGAGGACTTATACACCAATGAGGAGGCGCTGAAATTATCGGGAAGGTCGCCGGACAATAAAAATTGGCTGCCCTTTAGATCGGTTAACCCCGCTGGATTCCAAAACGTGGCCGAGGGATCATCGGCGATCGCCACGAACGCACCGCCCATGCCTATAGCTCGTGCGCCCACACCCATACCCAGATCAGATCCGTTCAGTGCATCGAACCGAATCTCCCCGTAGGAAGGCAGCACCACTGATAAAGCAATGGCAAGAGCAAGCAGCGTGATCCGTATCAACATTCGGCTCCGTTAAGGTTTTCGGCTCAGTTCAAGCGAAAAAGGGCTTCATCCTATCGGCGAGCTCTTCGGGCACGGTGTCGATCACCCACACATCGTATCCCCTCTCCATGGGCCCCGTATCGTTCGTGTACACGCCCCTCGGAGGGGGCCTTGAGAAGAGCGTCGTGTGCAACGCATAGTAATCCAGCTCTTCATGCAGGGGTCCGGAGTAGGTGATGAGGTTAAAGGACCCGATGCCTATCTCCTTATATGCACACAGCGCTTTGGTGATAGCATGGGCGAACGCATCGATAGCCCCCTCAGCCAACTTCTCCAGAGAGCTCTCCCTGAATATAAATTGTATCTCATTAAATCCACGGGGCGCGAAACTCGTAATAACAGCGAGCGCATCATCGCCGTATATGAACCGCTCATCGAGCTCCTGCTCCTTTGAGACCAGATCACCCCAGTAATTTCTCCTGTGATCATGGAAATACGCCTCGCCTCGTGCCAGAAGTTCCTTCAGTTTGGGTACCGGCTGTCCCTCAACCAGGATCTGGACATGGGGATGAATGATGCTTCCAGCAGAGGGCGGCATATAGTTCCAGACCCAGATCGGCCACCGTGCCTCCTTGTTGTTATTCCATACTGAAAGAATATACTCCCTTGATGCGAGCAGGTTGTCCCTGAGCAGATCAACCCTGAATTCGTCTACATCCAGGAAATGCGCCTCGCTCAGGGTAGCCACCGCGTGGTTTTCCCCGAAGGGATTCAAATTGGGAAAGACCACCGTCTCGCCGCGCCGAATCCTTCCCTCCGGGCAAACTGTTTCGGGGAATGTCGGCGTGTTTTGCGCTATTTGTTCCGGGCAAAACACACAGGCCTTCCGCGATCTGTCTATGATTCCCTTCCCCTCGCCATCACTCGCTGCCTGCCTGAGCCTTTCTGCCCGTGCT
>QMLW01000173.1 GCA_003646935.1 Deltaproteobacteria bacterium | reverse complement strand
GCCATCCGGCTCAACGGCTTTGATGAGGGCCAAATCATGGCCATGATCGGGGGGATATAACGTAACCGCAGACATATGCAGACGAATACAGATATTTTGTTCGGCCGACTTGGCCGAACAAAAAATGCAATCCGCATCAGGTGGAAGGAAAAACATTTGTTTAGAAACGCTTGATAAAGTTCATGGAGCTCGACTATTGAATTATTTTAAATCTACTGGAATAAAAGTTGGACTTTTAGTCAATTTTAAGCATCCTAAGGCTGAGATCAAAAGCCTGCCCGCCATTGCTCTCGCTCAGGCGAGGCGGGCGGGGATGGTTACAAATTTGTTCGAAGGACATTACACTCAATAGTTCCGCTTTCAGCGGAACTATTGGTCTGCGTGTGTCTGCGGTTGAAACATAGGAGAGAAATATGAACGATTGGGAACCAAAGATTGCGGCGTTTCTATGTGCCTGGTGTAGCTATGCCGCTGCTGATCTGGCTGGAATAAACAGAATTCAGTACCCCCCAAATATCAGGCCCATCAGGGTACCCTGCTCGGGAAGGGTGAGCCCTAAATTTATCTTATCGGCCTTTCTGCATGGTTCTGATGGGGTATGGGTTTCCGGGTGACACCCCGGAGAGTGTCATTACCTGGAGGGTAATTATTACGCGAGACGAAAATTCGCACTCCTAAAGAATCTGCTCGAACACATGGGCATAGAGCCCGAGAGACTCCACTTCTCGTGGATCTCTTCCTCAGAGGCGCCGAAATTCGCGGAGGTAGCGACGGAAGTGATTGAAACGGTGCGGAAGGCGGGTCCAGTAAAAAAGCTCGTGAAAACAAGGGCCGAGGTGGTCTAATGATCGCATATGGTGAGAAGATTCGAGAGATAGCCAAAAAACTCCTAGCGGAAGAAAGGGTAGACCTGATTATTGGGTTCAAACAAGGCACACTGCCCCTGATGACTGAACCCGTGATGATAAAAGAGCCGGAAAAAACCGACCAATTATATTGGAGTAGTTTCTGCAGCATGAACCTGGCGAATTATCTGCCCAAACGAAAGGAGAAGATCGGCATCATCGCTAAGGGCTGTGATTCACGGAATATTGCGGTTCATATCGTTGAAAATCAGATACAAAGAGAGCAGCTCTATATCATAGGGGTTCCCTGTACGGGCATGGTCGACAGAAGAAAGATACAATCCTTGGTGGATGGCAAAGAGGTAAGAGAGGCGATTGAATCCGATGAGGAGCTCACCATCAAGGGCAATGGTTTTGAGCAGACGGTAAAAAAGATCGACTACCTTCAGGATAACTGCATCACGTGCATGCACAGGAATCCGGTAATCCATGATGAATTGGTGGGGGATTTGGTGGAGGAGAGAAAGGATCCCGACCCTTATGACGATGTCAAGGAGATTGAGGAATTGGCACCGAATGAAAAGTGGGAGCTATACTCAAATCTGATTAAGGACTGCACCCGCTGTTATGCATGCCGGAACGCATGCCCGCTGTGTTACTGCCCCACCTGTTTTGTCGATGAGGCAGATCCCCAATGGGTAGGAAAAAGCATTGATCCCACTGATACCATGACCTTTCATATACTCAGGGCGTTTCATTGCGCTGGTCGCTGCACGGATTGTGGTGCATGTCAGCAGGCCTGCCCAGTTGATATCAACGTTAGGCTTTTTACCAGAAAACTGAACAAAGACGCCCTGGAGCTCTATGGCTGCGAGGCTGGGTTGAGCATAGAAGAACGGCCTCCCCTCGATACCTACCAACCGGATGACTACGATAAATTTATCAGATAAGGTGCCCAATGAGCGAAACGGTAATTACCAGGGAAGAGATAAAAGAATTTATAAAATCCTTACAAGGGAGCTATGAGGTCTTCGCTCCCGTCAGAGAGGGAGGATACCATCGGTTTAAACAGCTGACGGGTGATGAAGCGGCAGACCTTGATTTCTCCAATACACGCCTCTCACCGAAATCGTTGCTCTTTCCCCAATCTGAAAGGATGTTCGAGTTCACCCTCGACGAAACCAACGAAGATTCCCATATTCTGAAGGAGACACCGAAAGAATATCCACCTGCTGTTGTTTTCGGTATTAGACCATGCGACGCCAAGGCACTGAGGTTGGTGAACGTGAACTTCGACAATCCCGAATTCACGGATCCATGGTGGGCCAAGCGTTTGGATTCAATGACCTTCATAGGCCTTGGGTGCAATGATCCGTGCAGCACTTGCTTCTGTACCTCTGTTGGGTGCGGGCCCTTTCATGAAGAGGGCTTGGACATACTCCTATTTGACCTAGGAGAGCGGTATCTCGCAAAGGCACTCACCGATAAGGGGGAGCAGCTCCTCGGACAAGGGGGATTCCAGGAGGATGCAGACGTCGATACAAGGAAAAGGGCAGGGGAGCTCAAGAAAGAGGCGGAGCATAAGATAAGCAGCCATGTTCCCACCGACAAGCTCAAGGATAAAGACCTATTGAATCTCTTTGATGCGCCTTTTTGGGATGAGGTTGCCTTTGCCTGCATAAACTGTGGCACCTGCACCTTTCTCTGCCCCACGTGCTGGTGTTTTGATATACAGGATGAGGTTTCTAAAAACCAAGGTGATAGGATCAGAAACTGGGATAGCTGCATGTTCCCGCTCTTTACCCTCCACGCCTCCGGTCATAATCCCAGATCCGAAAAGGTGCAGAGGGCCAGGCAGCGGTTCATGCATAAGTTGAAGTACTACGTGGATAAATACGGCAATGGCGTTGCCTGTGTTGGTTGCGGAAGGTGCGTGAACTACTGCCCCGTCAACATCGATATACGAGAGGTCTTCAAGCTCATGAATGAATGGTAGTTGAAATTTGAAATTGGAAACTTGAAACTTGGATTGAAAAACCAACACTCCAATATTCCACCATTCCATTATTCCATGTGTGAGACAATAGGAAACAGTCACAAAAAAACCTTTTTAATTTCAATAAGTTTTAGAATTTCCGAGACGTTCCAATAACAAGGAGGTTCAGTTGAGCGATAATCCCTATCTTCCCTACCGGGCGAGGATTGAGGAGATCATCACGGAAACGGATGATTATAACCTTAAGTCCTTCAAGTTGGCATTCCTAAACCAGGAAGATGAGCAGCAATTTCACTATACCCCCGGTCAATTCTGTGAGATCTCAATCGCGGGAAAGGGGGAAATACCCATCGGCATAGCCTCATCTCCCACGGAGAAGGGCTTTCTCCTGTTCACCGTAAATAAAACCGGCGTGGTAACTCGATACCTTCACAACATGAAGGAAGGGGATATGGTTGGTGTGCGGGGGCCATTGGGTAACTGGTTTCCCTGGGAGGCCATGGAGGGAAAAAATGTGGTGGTGATCGGTGGAGGGTTTGCCTTTACCACCTTGCGATCGAGCATCGTGTTCATGCTCCATCCGGACAATAGATCCAAGTTTAAGGATATTACCGTGGTCTACGGGGCACGGTCCCCCGGTCTCCTCCTCTATAAGGAAGAGCTTTGGGAGTGGGAAAAGAGAGATGACGTGAATGTCCACATTACCGTTGATGCTACCGAGGACCCGGAATGGCAGTACAATGTTGGCTTTGTGCCCACCATCACGGAGAAAAAAATCACCACCAGTGAGAACTCCTATGCACTGGTGTGTGGCCCCCCCATTATGATTAAATTTACCCAGCCAGTGCTTGAAAAAGTGGGGTTTAGCCCCGAGCAGATCATCATGTCCCTTGAGATGAGGATGAAATGCGGGATAGGCATCTGCGGCAGGTGTAACATAGGCGATAAATACGTATGCAAAGATGGCCCTGTATTCTCCCTTGCCCAGCTTAATGAGCTTCCGAACGAATACTGAACTGGAAACACCTAGAGCACAAAGAAAGCAAACTGATGCCTGAGGGTTGTAGACTCACCCAAACGTAACCTTCGGCGCCTCCTTAACTGCCTCTGGAACCTCGAAGAACTCCGCTTTGCTGAATCCGAACATCCCCGCGAATAGCATTGTTGGGAAGCTCCTGATCTTCACATTGTAGGTCTTAACGGCTTCGTTATACCTCCTTCTCTCAACGGCAATCCGGTTTTCAGTTCCCGCCAGTTCATCCTGCAACCTTATAAAATTCTGATTTGACTTGAGATCGGGATACCTCTCCACCACTACCAGCAGCCTTGACAGGGCCGTGGAGAGCTCATTGTTCGCGTTGATCTTGTCGCCTATACTATTCGCGGATCCTACCTTTGAGCGTGCCTCGGTAACCCGTATGAAAACCTCCCTTTCTTGCTTTGCATAGCCCTTTACCGTTTCAACATAGTTAGGGATTAAGTCATACCTTCTCTGGAGTTGATTCTCAACCTGTGCCCAGGCACCCTTCACCCCCTCATCCAATTGAACCAAGCTGTTGTACGTGCCCTTGATGGAAAAATAGACTATGAGCAGAACAACTACTATCACTATACCGGCTATGCCAAGCGTCCTTCCTGTTTTTCCCATCACATCCTCCTAGGGTAGTGTTTATTGCGTTCGTTGAGTTGATCGAGTTCATTGAGTTTAAATTTGATTTCCCCGCTGCTTGCAGCGCGGGATGAATTCAAATTTAGCCTTTCGCCATAGTAGCGATAACGTCGCGTTATATAAAATCGTGTAACGATTTTATTCAATCACCCATCTGATCGACCTTCTTTGATAGAGCTTTTATCTCAGAGATGTAGCTCAGAACAATCTTCTTTATCTCATGTTTTCCCGGCTTTTTCTCACCCCTCTTTATCTTCCATAGAGTTTGAAGGAGGTCTGCATCAAGCCCGAAGCTCTCAGCTGTTGCTGGGATAAGGGCCTCATGCTTCTCCGGTATCCTTTCACCCTCGAGGTAGAGTAATGCCTTGAAAATAGAAATAAATGCCGGAAGCGATTGGCTTATCAGCTCCTGTAGCTGACGCGCTTTCCCGTGCGCTTGTAAAAAGGACTCCCTGAGCAACAGGAGCTTGGCCTTGAGCTCCCGCTCGCACTGAAGACGGAGGTCGTCCTTTGTAACCACGAGATCCCTCAGGATATCCTCCCCGTAGATTACCTGATATGCGGACCGAATGTTGAAGAATTCCAAGGGAAAGGTATCTAAAGAAGACTCTATATAGCCTCTCGTCAAGAAGAGCGGAACGGGTATGCTCCTCTTCTGCCATTTGGCGACCACATCTATCGCATCCCCCAGGCGCTCGATTCCATCATCTGAGAGGATAATCAAGAAATTAAGATCCGATTTTTTAGGCACGTACTCGCCTCTCGCCCCGCTACCATAGAGCACAATAGCGAGCAGATCATCGCCAAAAAGGGCACTATAATCCGACCTCAATTCATCGAATATCTCCTCGGGCCTCTTAGGTATTTTCGCCATATCGATCTACCTC
>QMLW01000172.1 GCA_003646935.1 Deltaproteobacteria bacterium | reverse complement strand
GCAGTGGTTTATTGGTAAGATTTCTCTTGACAGGGAAGTTAATAAATGGATCATTGCTTTTAAAACCAACACTCCAATATTCCACCATTCCATTATTCCATGTGTGAGACAATATGGAGCAGTCTCAAAAAACCTTTTTAATTTCAATAAGTTGTAGAATTTCCGAGACGTTTACAAAGCCACATAGTATACGTGATTGTACGATAATCCTCCTTTATACACCATCCTTTTTCAAAGCTCGATTACCCTGCCGGCCCCTCCTTCAACGTACTTGTCGGGGTAGAGCTGCTGAATCTCCTTCTTATGGATTGTACAGTGGGTAGGGCAAATCAGCTCAAGGTCTTTAAAGAGCTCGTATTCACTAAACCCATGGAGCCCGCCTACAACTGCATAGACACTCCCGAACTGTGAGGCCGCATCAAGGATATGTTCCATCCTCGGATGGGAACACCCCGTGATGAGCACTATACCCTTATCCGTCCTGACAGCCATGGATTGCTCGATGTGATCGATTTCTCCTGTGGAGAACACATCCTCGTGAATCTCCATGGGCTCGCCCACGGAGACCACATGTTCCACGCCTCCTGCGCCTCTAATCGAGCGGGGTATGTAAATGGTAACATCGGGTTTCACCCTCAAAAAGGCAGCAAGACCCCCTGTATGGTCGAAATGGCCGTGCGAGATGAAGACCTCATCAACAGAGCCGGGATCGATATTGAGCTTCTCCATGTTCGAGAGCAGGATCGAGCCATTGGTTCCCGTATCGAAGAGGACTGTCGGTGCCCCTTTACGGGGCAGCTCAACCAAACAGGAAAATCCCCAATCCGACTTCAAGCCTTCCTGGTAAACGGTGTTGTCATAGACTATGGTGATCCTCATTCCTCTCGCCTTTTTATTTCGTCTCAGAAAACCACGTCCTGTGGGCGTGGATTCTTTACGATTTTGGGCAGTGGTAGCCGAGGAATCTAGATATACCCTAAAATAATCTCGCCTTCAAGCACATGATCGGGCATGTAGCGTTTGGCATCACAAGTATCCCGATTGGATCGAGAGGACAAACAAAACCACACATTGTATTTTACAATGCACAAATAGTGACTATTATAGAGGTGATAAACCTAAAAAACGCTAGCTAATGAACAATCCCGCAGAAAAATGCGGGATATCCACTACCATACTTCCCCTCCCTTGATGGGAGGGGATAAAGGGGAGGGTGAGATATAGAATGAGAGGGATGTTATGTACCAATTCTTAAATAAAATGTGCCGCACAAACACGACCGCGCGTTATTACGTACTCTTTTTCTTATATTTGATGCTGCTTTTGCTTGTTGCAAATATCTCTTTCGCTAGTGAATCGGCACTGGATATCAAGATAGAGGTCAAAGAATTCCAACTAAAAAACGGTATGCTATTCCTAGTCGTGGAGCGCCCTACCACGCCGCAGGTTGCCTGCCGGCTGGCCATACGTGCCGGCTCGGCGCTCGAGGAAACCGGAAAAACCGGTATAGCGCATCTACTTGAGCACATGATGTTCAAGGGCACCAAGAACTTCGGCACATTGGATCCGGAGCGGGACCAGGAACTGCAAGAAAAGATTGAAGCCGCTTATCAGGCGGTGCTCTCCGAGCAGGGAAAGCGCCATCCCAATCGGGAACTCATCAAGGAAAAGCTGAAAGAGATGGATGCCCTTCGTGCCGAGGTACAGGAGATCTATGTACCCCAGGCCTTCTCATCGCAGCTCGGTAAAAATGGTGCCGTGGGGATTAATGCATTTACTACCAAGGAACAGACCCAATACCTAGGCGCAGTGCCCTCGGATATGCTCGAGCAGTGGTTCTCGATTGTCAGCGAGCAGCTTTTCGAGCCCTCGTGGCGTGAGTTCTACGTGGAAAAGGAGGTAGTGCAGCGGGAATGGGCATTCCGCTATATTAACAGCCCTGGCGGCGCTGCCTGGCTCGATCTCAACGCCACAGCCTACACTGCCCACCCTTACCGCAATCCCACCATTGGTTGGAAATCCGATATGGAGAAATACAGCACCAGCGACGCCATTGCCTTTCATCGAAAATATTATAATCCCACGAACGCTGTGTGTGTGCTGGTGGGAGATGTGAAGGCGGAAGAAGCCAGAAGGCTTGCGGATATCTATTTTGAACGATATCCCGCTGGAAGGCGAAGCCCTGAAATCGTTACCGAAGAACCCCGCCAGCAGGGCCCCCGTAGGAGCGTGCGATTCCTCAAGGGCGCTCGAACCCCTCTGGTGAGAATAGGCTTCCACGGCCCTCGTATGGGAACCACGGACTTCTATGCCCTCGATGTTATGACCATGGTGCTTAGCCTCGGTCGCAGCGCCCGTATGACACAGAATATCATCAACAAAGGGCTTGCTGTCGAGGCATGGGCCCATAACCCCGACAACCGGTATGGCGGCATGATCATACTCGGTGGCTCTCCCAACGAACCGGATGAACTGAAAAAGGGATCGCTTACACAGGAGGAAGCACGGCAAGCCTACCTCAACTCGTGTCGGGAGCTCGAGGACATGCTTCTTGCCCAGGCCGAGAACATGAAGGAGCAGCTGATCTCCCCTCGGGAGCTGGAAAGGATCAAGAAGCTCAACCGTCGGGAGTTCCTAGATCGGATGCGAAGCAACGGGGAGCTTGCAGGAACCCTGGCAACACTGGAGGTTCAGGTCGGTTGGCGCTACCTCACAGATTACCTTGAGAGGATCGCCGAGGTCACGCCTCAGGAGATCAGGCAGGCGGCCAGGAACTATATCCGGACGGACAATCAGACAACGGTTTTCGTGATCCCCGGTGGAGAGCCCGAGCAGCCGCTGGAGACCTACAACGAGATCAGATCACTCGGGGTGGCAGCGGCATCAAAGATCATCAAACCGGACACCTTCCATAACAGATCTATCTTTCCCACGCCTGAGGGCTGGAAACACCCCCTTTCTTTTGAGCGCCAGCCACAGAAGATCTCCTATCCTGAGGCTCATGCCACCAAGATAGGAGATACCGCGATGTTTTACCTTGCTGACCGAGAGCTGCCGTTAATCGACCTCACGCTCCTGGTCAAGGCAGGCGAGGTGGATATTGAAGAGGAGAAAACCGGCTTGGCCGACATACTCGGCGCTATCATTATTCAAGGCGGCACCCAACGATACTCGCCCGCCGAGCTCGCACAGGTGATCGACGAGAACGCAATCCGTGTATCCCTATCCGTCGGCGAGGAGGCATCGACCGTACACCTTTCGGTCATGAAGGCGGACTGGGAAAAGGGGCTGGAGCTCCTTGAGGAGATCCTCGTTCGACCTGCCTTCGATGCCGACGTGCTCAAGGTGATCAAGGGTCAGGCGGTGGTAAGGCTCAAACGCCAGGGCGACGACGCCCAGGCGGTGGCCATGCGAGAGGGGATGATCTGGCATTTCAACGGACACCCCTACGGGCGCGACCCCTTGCTCGGCCTCAAGACCATCCCGGACATAACCAGGGACGACCTCACTGCATTTATGAGGACATATTTCGTTCCCTCCAATATGGTGGCCGCCGTGTCAGGCGATATAACACTTGAGGAGGCCGAAGCCGGCCTGAAAAAGCTCCTTGGGGCACTCCCCCAGTGCCAGGCTCCTGAGCGCGATCTCAGCGATCCGAAGGAGAATGATCCCGTGCTCGCTCTCATTCCCAAACCAGGCCAGGTTCAATCCCAGGTTATTTTGGTGCTGCCCGGTTTCAAGCGCAGCAACCCCGCATTCTGGAAGGCCCGCCTCTTAACCGATATTTTCGGCGGCAGCGATTCCCTGATGTACACACACCTGCGGGACGACCTGGGGCTTGTCTATTCGGCGGGGTTCTTCCAGACCTACAAGTGGAACGCTGGAGTGCTGGTCGGATATATCGGGTGCAAGGGCGATAAAACGAGCACCTCCATTGAGGAGACATTGAAGATCATGAGCTCGCTGCGCAAGAATGTTCCAAAGAAAAATTTCGAGCTCAAGCGCCTCGATGCGCTCAACAGCTTCGTGTTCAACGTGGACTCCCCTTCTGAACTGGTGGAGGTATACAGCCGCTACTACATGAGGGGGGAGCCCCTGGACACCCTTGAGAGAATCCAAGAGGCCTACATACAGGCGACCCCCGATGAACTGCGAGGCCTTGCCGTGAAATTGCTCCATCCGGAAAAGCTACAGATCTTCATCGTTGCCGATAAGATGATCCCGGTGAAAAAGGCAGACGGCACTGAGTTCACCCTGGAAGAAGACCTCAAGGCCCTGGCAAAACGCATCGGCCTTCCCTATTGGGAGATCGCACTCCGATAATGTCTGTTGCTATATACCGTGCTATTAGGCTCAACCGGTGTTGGACTTTCTGCGAAAAATAGGCTATGGTTTATTAAAAGAGAGGAGCATCTTGTGCACAACGAATTTACAGCCATAATAGAGCGAGATGGTGATTGGTACATAGGATACTGTCCGCAAATCGCTGGAGCAAATGGCCAGGGAATAACGAAGGAGGAATGCCTTCAAAGCCCTCTCTGTCCCCGAAAAATAATTCAGTAAGTTCATTATCAATGAACTATCCCGCCGCAAGGAGCGGGGTATCGAGTTTCAACGTCATGCCGGACTTGATCCGGCATCCAGTTTGACTTCTGGATTCATGCTTTCGCCTGAATGACAACTCGTGGCAAGCCGCGGGGAATTAAACCCTAATGAGAATTAAAGGGGGCTACGCCATGGAAACAAGGAAAAAAGACAGAATCCTTATCGACCTGGAAAAACTCAACACCTTTGGGGCGGAGGGCTGCCCGGCATGCGGGAGGAACTTCGAGCTCGGAGAGGCTGTGGTTCCGGCCCTGGGAGCGTGGGAGGGAGAGCGATACATCCACGAGGATGAGGCCGTATATGACAAGGATACAAACTCCTTTTATGAGCGAACCTATTTTAAGGAAAAACCCTCATAATGTTCCGTGGGCATTCACCAGTCAGCAGTTAGTGTCCCCCTCGGGTATGGCTGAAACCTCCCGCTTTCCCCGTCCCGACCCGCCACGGGGCGGGGTAGGAAAAGCAAAAGCTTGATTTTCGCAAAGAGACTTGTCATTTCCCGCACAGGCGGGAAATTCATCTCAACTGTCATTCTGGCGAAAGCCGGAATCTAGGTATCTGATTCCTTCCTTTGCCTTCTGGATGCCTCCGGCTTACCACATGCCAGGGCAGACTTATCAAAGCCTGCCCTGGAGTTGATCCAGGGTCCGGCATGACACAACAGTTGATTGAACTTAGTTCGCTTCGCTCACAATTGGAATATTGGAATATTGGAATGATGGAATAATGCCTGCCTGTCGGCAGACAGGGGTTCTTAAGAAAATGGGGCAGTGGTTTATTGGTAAGATTTCTC
>QMLW01000171.1 GCA_003646935.1 Deltaproteobacteria bacterium | reverse complement strand
GGGCAATGAAATAGTGCTCGCTGCTTATCGTCAGGAACCCAGCCCGTAGTCGATGGCCGTCTTCACCATGGCCCTCAGGTTTTCTATCGATGTGCCAGGAGGAACTCCGCACCCGCTCATGAGCATGAAACGGCTTATACCGCCGGTGCGAATACAATGCAGGGTGTTTTCCACCACCTGTTCTCTCGTGCCCATGAGCAGTGAATCGATAGGATCCACGTTCCCTCCCAGCACAGCCTCGGGCACCAGATCCCTTGATTTAGAAAGATCCATACACTGGAGGTGATGGTATGGGGCAATGCGTCTACAAGCAGGCCTGTCTCGGTGAAACGAACCGTGCATCCGAAGGCCTCTGGTATGTAAAGGGGGTCTGCATAGGCAAAGAAGGCATCGTGACCAACGGTTTCCATGGCTCGTACCTGGGCATTGGCGATCCGTTTTGGATCATGCGCAAGTTTAGAAAGAGGAACATCCGAGAAATTGGCCGCAGCCCATCCCCCGATCATGGGGATAATCGGAACTCGATCATTCGGTGTACCCCTGAGGGCAGCCTGAAAACGCGCCATGCATGAATCGGTCATAAGCGGTATACCTCAAAAGATAGGAACGTCATTTGTTGCGGCACCTTGCATGTTGCCAGATTGGTAAAACCATCCGTTAATCAATGACGCCGCTCTTATGATCCCATCTTTCCATTGCAAGGCATGATAAAAGCTGGTCGGGCTTTCGAGAGTATTTACTTAAGTCCCTTTCTTGTGATACCTATTTAGAGTTTTATCCATAATCCCGCAGCCGACAACTCAATCTAAAATCCAAAAAAAGGTTAAAGCGAAAGGCCCATGCTTTGGCCTTTTTCTCTGCGGGACTATGGATAAAACTCTAAATAGATACCTCAGAGATCATCAGGGTGAAATCGCCACATTCGCTTCCCAGCTTTCAATCTTACAAGTCTTCTAGCTTTATCGAGTCTACAATACCTATATCTCATCCGTATATACCATTTAAAGATTTAATTTGCTTTTTCATGTCTCTTCTGGTACGAAAGAGATGATTTCTTTCCCGCAACATATAATCATTACATGGGAGAGATGTGTAGCATGAGGTTAAAAACCCCGCTCTCAGTTTGAGAAGCGGGTTTTTGTGCTTTTGGCCTTACATTAATGCATCCATTGATCTTCGCATGTACAATAGAACCCGGCTTAGGCAGGACCAAGGGCAAATCCCGTGCTCTAACCTAAAAAAAGACAACATTGAAATAGATTGACGTATAATTTTATCCTAGTCCCCTAGCACAAAAGTGCTGATAAGATATTAAATGACATATGAAGATGTGAGCCAATGACCCCCGAAAAATCCAAATACCCCATGCCCATCCGGGAGTGGTCTGTGGATGATCGGCCGCGGGAGAAGCTGCTCAAGTATGGTGAGCATGCTCTAAGCAACGCTGAGCTGCTCGCAATTATGATAAGAACTGGCGCGCCGGGAAAGAGTGCCGTCGATATTGGCAGGGAACTGCTCCATAAGTTCAAATCCCTTCGCTCAATGAGCGGTGTTGATATATCGGAGTTCAAGAAGATCACCGGCCTCAAGAATGCGAAGATTGCCCAGATAAAAGCAGCTATAGAGCTCGGGAGGAGGATGCTGAGCGAGGAGAAGGCCCTGGAAGGGCCGGTCAAATCATCCTCTGATGTGGTGGGATTCTTGATGCCCCTCATGGGGAACTTGAAAAAGGAGCGGTTTTTATTGCTTTTGCTCGATAAGCGGAACGCTGTATCAGAGGTAATGGACATTGAGTATGGAACGGTTGACCAGGCCAATCCCTACATTCGCGATATCATTCAGATGGCGATCCGCTACAACGCCCCCTCGATCATCGTGGCCCACAATCACCCCTCCGGTTCCATAACCCCGAGTGACTCTGACAAGAGATTTACCAAAAGCCTCATGATGGCAGCCCAGGCAACGGGCATCAGCTTCTTTGATCATATCATCATCGGGGATAACCGCTACTTCAGCTTTGCAGATGAAGGCCTCATTGGGGAATATAAAGCAGTCGCAGTCAGGGAATTGTAAGAGAATAGAGTCAAGGCTTATAACCTACATCCCTTAAGCGCCTCTCGGATGTATTCGAGGACGAAGTCGAGCGGCTCTCTGAAACTTACGGTGATAGGGGTACCGCTCTTTCGATCATCGAGGCTGACAAGACGCTCGTACGTTTCTATCTCCCGCCCGAAGCCCGATGGCCGGTCGTTAGCGGACGCGAGCAGTAACTGAGGTCGGCTGGCTCATTGCCTATATGGTTCGACCAGCTCAAGGGGAAGAGGTCTATGACTATGCCTGTGGATCAGCCGGGCTGCTCATCAAGTGTGAGTTGGTCCTCATGGAACGTGATCTGAAGGTCAGCAGGCCGCTCAAGCTCTACGGTCAGGAACTGACAGGATCGAGTTACGCAATCGCCCGTATGAATATGGTTATCCATGACATGGAAGGCGAAAGCGTGCGCGGCAACTCGATGACAAATCCTAAATTCCGGGAAACGGATACTAGTCTCAAGAAGTTTGATATCGTCGTCGCGAATCCCATGTGGAACCAGCCTTTTGATCCTTCTGTCTATCCGCAAATGGTTTGTCGATCATGATTTCGTCGAGGGCGTTATTCTCTTGCCTGACAACTTATTCTACAATACCACCGCCGCCGGTATCATCATTCTGCTGAATCGCCACAAGCTTCCCCAGCGCCAGGGCAAGATTGTCTTGGTGAACGCAAGCCAGGAATTCAAGAAGGGTCGCCCCAAGAACTACATACCGGACGAAAGCATTCGCAAGATCGCCCAGACCTTTATTAAGGGGCAGGACATCGAGCGTTTCGTCAAGGTTATAACAAACGAAGAGGCGGCTAAGAACGACTATAACATGTCTCCCTCCCGTTATGTTGATACGAGCGAAAAAGAGGATTATAGGCCCATTGCCAAGGTTCTTGAAGAACTCCGAGAGTTAGAGGGAGAAGCGAAAAAAATCGACGCTGACTTGGCCAAGGTCTTTGCGCAGATGGGGTTCAAGTAGGCCATGTTACAACGCAATCAGGAACTCATTGATCAGTTTAACCGTGATGAAGAGCGCTGGCGTCGGCTCCAATGGCGAAAGTTAAAGCGGCGAGTCGGGTTGCGGAAGGGGAACAAGCTTCCGCGGCAACTATCCGGAAATTCCGGATAGTTCAAATAGAGGGTAAACGAGGGAATGTAGCGAAGAATGAATCACGGAACACATAAAAAACATAAGAATAGAGATAACAGTCTTTCTGAACTAGCTCAGAAGATTAAACCCCTCGCGGAAGACATTATATGGATTCAGAAGCAGGCAAAGTCACTGGGTATCTTCGTGAACGACCGTGGACTATTGGAGTGTACCGGCTGCGACCTTGTGGAGGACGTGGCAATCGACGGCTCACTGATGACCTATCACAAAGAGAGCAATGATATGACTGATTGCGGCCTGCGCTTTGAGAAAATGGACGAAAACGAATACCGATGCCCGGTATGCGGGACCGTGTTGAAGGCGCAGTTTTTGTGACTGGCAGAACCCGTTCAACATCCGGGATGACATCCATCAACTCCGCCTGGAAGCATACAAGGTGGCACAACGCGTCCCTGGCCAAGTATGCACTTCAGGGACTGCCGAACGAAGTCTTGGCCGCTGAGTATAAAACGGTTTTGCCGGATGAGAAGCTCATTGCAGAGGAATTGAAGAAGACGAGGAAGCTATTGGAAGAGCAAAAGAGATGAAGAACGGCTGGAAAGACATGACTATTGGCCAACTCGTTGGCAGGGGTGCTGGGAATTTGACCCCATCCGCATATCCACACGAAGTATTCGAATACCACAGCATTCCCGCATATCGGGAAACTGGTAAACCCACGGAAGAGATAGGAACAAACATCAGGAGCCAAAAGCAAGTTGTTGAGCATGTAACTGTGCTTTTCGGGAAGCTGAACCCTCGTGTCGAGAAGGTCTGGTTGGTTGATTCTCGAAGTCCTCTTCGGAAAATTGCATCCACTGAATGGATATCTGTTCCGGTAAGGCCAAATCTCGCCAATCCATACTTTGTCTACTATCTCTTCTGGTCAGATCAAGTCATGCCTTTAGCAAAAGGACTTGTCGCCGGTTCGACTCCGAGCAGACAAAGAGTGGACCCGAAGAGTTTCTTTGAAATTCCTGTTGTCTTTCCCTCGCTCCCCGAACAAAAGAAGATTGCGGCGGCGTTGTAGAGAAACAGGAAGCTCACGAATCCAAGAGATTCTCCTTACAGGACCTCTTTAAAACAACTCTGAACAAGCTGATGACCGGCGATATTAGGGTTGGGGATTTGGATATTGATGTGAAGGAGGTAGAGGGATGAGTGCATCTGACAAGTCGGACAGGTCGGACTTCTCTGGCGGACCGCAACGTCTTCCACGTGACCGACGAGTGGCAGTACACGAACGGCCAGGAGACGAACCGGGCGGACGTGATGTTCCTGATCAACGGCATGCCCGTCGCCATTATCGAGACAAAAAGCTCGAGAAAGGCGAAGGGCGTTGAAGAGGGCTTGATCCAGATCCGCGAGTACCATCATGAAACACCCGAGATGCTCACGGCTCCCCAGGTCTTCGACATTACCCATCTTATCGACTTTTACTACGGGGCCACGTGGAACCTGGAGCGGAAGAACCTCTTCAACTGGCGCGACGAGGAACCCGGGAACTACGAGAAGAAGGTGAAACGGTTTTTCGACCGGGACCGGTTCCTGACGATGCTGAAAGAGTGGATCATCTTCTTCTATAAGGAAGATGAACTTCAGAAGACAATTCTGCGCCAGCACCAAACACGTGCCGTCGAGAAGGTACTTGCGCGCTGTGCCGATGCGTCAAGGACAACCGGACTAATCTGGCATACACAAGGCTCAGGCAAGACATTCACCATGATCACCGATGCCCGCCTAATCCTTCAAGATCGAGATACTTTTGGCAAGTCCACGGTCATTCTCATGATCGACCGGAACGAGTTAGAGGGCCAGCTCGCGGGATGGGTTGAACGCATCCTTGGGGAAATGTCTTCCCATGACATTAAGATCGAACATGCCACTAGCAAACGGAGATTGCGCGAACTCCTGGCTTCTGACTTTCGCGGCTTGATCGTGTCGATGATTCACAAGTTCGACCGCATCCCCAAGGATATCAATACGCGTAAAAATGTATTTGTGCTGGTAGATGAGGCGCACCGAACCACGTGTGGGGATCTTGGCAACTACCTATTGGGCGCGCTCCCGAATGCCACCCTGATCGGTTTTACAGGCACTCCCATCGACAAGACCGCTTACGGCAAAGGCACATTCAAGGTTTTCGGCAAGGAAGATGAACAGGGTTATCTTGAT
>QMLW01000170.1 GCA_003646935.1 Deltaproteobacteria bacterium | reverse complement strand
CTCTAGTACAAGTGGTTCGGAAATAAGCCCGGAAAGCCTTTTGACCTTTCATCCTTAAGCCTTGGACTCTTCTCGATTTCCTATGACCGCCTGAACCTGAAAATCAGTACACATAACCAATAGCACTATTATAATAACGGTATACTTGCTTCATATCGCATAGCCTTCTCAATTACATTCTGGTATTATAAATGAATTGTTTTTATTTTTCTTTATGGATAAGTAACTACACAGGTGATAGGCTATAGGCTGAAGACTGGTAGGAAAGATCCATTGGAAGGCATAGAAGTAGATATAAGAATTGCCAAGACGCTTAATTCATGTTTGAAAAAATCCTCTCCCAGATAGGGGCCTCTCTCAGCAGTCATAACCTTCCTTACATGGTTGTCGGGGGACAGGCGGTCTTGCTTTATGGAGAACCCTGCCTTACGAGAGATATAGAAGATGTGAGAACTGTGCTCCTTAAAAATCCCGATATTGACATCCAGTATATAAGAGAAGGGCTGAAGGAATTCGATGAATCTTCCGAGGAAGAGGATTTTTTTAAATACCTTTGAGGGGATAGTTAAAGAGTTATAGGGATGAATGAAAAAGAAGGCAAAGAGGGAAATGCGCTTCACATAAAGAATTGGCCTATTGACGAACGCCCCCGTGAGATGCTCTTAGAAAAGGGTCCGGAGGCTCTCAGTGATGCGGCCCTTTTAGCAATCCTCCTGAGGACCGGCAGGCAAGGCAAGGATGCTGTCGGGTGAAGATAGGAGAATCCAGAGGGGCGATATCATGAATTTCAAGGACTTTATTTCCGGCAAATGGTTACAACAATATGAGTACAAAAGTTTCTCGCCTGAGCCCGTGAACCATGAATGGGCATGGGATGACCCCCCAAATTAACACCCTCCTGGAAGAAGCAGTGCAGGCTATTGGAGAACTGAACGCTTTCTCTCTGATTGTTCCCGATGTCGATCTATTCATTCAAATGCATGTGGTTAAAGAGGCTAGTACATCAAGCCGGATTGAAGGCACTCAGACTGAAATTGATGAAGCCCTGAAGCCCAAAGAATTGGTGGCGCCAGAACGTCGGGATGACTGGCAGGAAGTTCAGAACTATATCGCAGCGATGAATTGGGCTATCGAAGAATTGGAAAGGTTACCACTTTCAAATCGCCTCTTAAGAAACACCCATAAGATCCTCCTTGAAGGTGTAAGGGGAGAAGGAAAACTACCCGGAGAATTTCGTAAAAGTCAAAACTGGATCGGGGGTAGCGGACCGTCTGATGCCGCGTTTGTTCCACCCCATCACACCGAAGTACCGGACTTGATGAGCGATTTGGAAAAATTTTTGCATAATGCCACAATCCAGGTTCCCCATTTAGTTCGGATTGCTATCGCTCATTACCAGTTTGAGACCATTCATCCCTTCCTTGATGGCAATGGGCGCATTGGGCGTTTGTTGATCACCCTCTATCTGGTAAGCAAAGAGTTGCTTAAAAAGCCGACGCTTTATGTGTCTGCTCATATTGAAAAGCATAAAGGTGCTTATTATGATGCTCTGACTCGCGCTCGGGAGTCCAACGACATGGGACATTGGGTCCGCTTTCTGATGACAGCGATTCGGGATACGGCACTCAAGGGCAGAGAGACGTTTCAGTCTATCCTTACTCTTAGACAGGAGATTGAGAAAACCATTTTATCTTTTGGCAAAAGGGTTGAAAATGCACATCGGCTACTCAATCATCTTTACCGAAGACCGTTTGTAACTCCTAATGAAGTTGCTGAGGTGCTCAGCGTAACCCATCAGACTGCCAGTTCACTGATCCGAGACTTCGAGAAGCTTAGTATCCTGAAAAAATGGGAAAAGATAGGACGAAACCAGGTATATGTTTTTGGTCGTTATTTCGCCTTGTTCCTGGATTGATCTATATAAAACAACCGGCTTTGTTTTACATGTGGATCCGTTCATGTAAAGTTAATGGTGTTTTCTTTACATTATAGTCAGGAAATGTAAAGGAGAAACAAGGCAAAATATTTCATTCGCATGGTTACCATGACGCAGCTCCCCGATGAAAAAACCTACGTACAGTTCCGGGTTGATGTTCCGGGAGGCAAGACGTTTATTGCGCCTGACATTGTGCTCTTTGTGAACGGCATTCCCCTGGTGGTGGCGGAATGTAAAAGCCCTAACATTACCAACCCCATGGAGGAGGGGATCAACCAGCTCCTCAGGTACTCCAACCAGCGGCACGAGGTGGAAGAGGAGGAGGGCAGCGAACGGCTCTTTTACTATAATCAATGTATGATCAGGTGGAAGGCAGGCAGGTCAAGCTCATCTGCAGATACCCGCAGTTTCGGGCCGTGCATAAGGCCATCCAGCGGCTAAGAACCGGAAGCAGACGATTACGAGATCCCCAAACCGCGGCTGCGGGAGGCGGCTGCGCCGGCGGGCAGTAGCAAACCCCCTAAAAAGCCCGTCCTGTTCCCGGTATGGAACGCCTCTGAAAACATCCTAGTCTTAGTGGACGAGGCCCACCGATCCCATACCACGATCCTGCATGCAAACCTGATCATGCGCTGCCCAACTGCGCCAAAATCGGATTTACCGGCACGCCCATCATTGCCGGACGGAGCAAGAAAAAGTCGCATGAGATTTTCGGTGACTACATTGATCAATATACCATAGAACAGTCCCAGAAGGACGGGTCTACGGTCAAGATTCTCTATGAGGGCCGCAAGGCGGAGGCAAGGGTCGAGGACGGAAGAACCCTGGATCAGTTCTTCGATGATATGTTCAGGTCACGCACAGAAATGGAGAGGGAAGCCGTTAGGCGGAAATACGGCAACGTAGTGAATATCCTAGAGGCAAGGGATTTGATTCAAGCCAAGGCTGAGGACATGCTCCTGCATTATGCCGGGAATATCATGCCCAATGGGTTTAAGGCACAGGTTGTGGCCGTAAGCCGGCGTGCCGCGATTCGATACTATGAAGCCTTTGACAAGGCCAAGGAAAAGCTTGCCATCATCATCGTGAAAAGCATGCTGCTGGTGGGCTTTGATGCGCCGGTGGAACAGGTGATGTATCTTGATCGTTTCATGCACGGGCATGAACTCTTGCAGGCCATTGCCAGGGTCAACAGGCGATATCCCGGAAAGACCCGGGGATTGGTAGTTGACTATTTCGGTGTAGGCGATCGCTTGACAGAGGCCCTTGAGATGTATGCCAGGCATGACATCAAGGGCGCCCTAATCAATATCAAAGACGGACTCCCAAAGCTAGATGACAGGCACCGAAGAGTTCTCTCGCTCTTTCAGGAACGGGGAATCGACGATATATCGGACATCGACGCATGTGTGGACGAGCTCAGGGATGTTAGATTGAGGGCTGAATTCATTAACAAGTTTAAGGAATTTACCGAGAGCATGGACATCATCCTGCCCCGTCCCGAGGCTCTGCCCTATATCTATGAAATGAAGCTGCTGGGCTTTATCAATAAGGCCGCTTCAAACCGCTATCGGGACTCCCAGTTGAATATTGCAGGCGTGGGGACCAAAGTCAGGCAGTTGATTGATGAGCATATTGTGGCCCAAGGTATTGATCCAAAGACCCAGGCACCATTCTTAGGAATTCTGCTCGAAGAGTAAGGGAAGCAGCCGGACGAAAACAAGATGAAACAGTTCTGCGAAGCGGTGATCGATATGGTGGATCATATACAGCAAGAGATTGCGTCGGTCGACTTTTGGCGAAGCAGGCACGCACAGGATATGCTGAGGCTGTGGATCATCAATGAGGTGGACGACCTTGATCTGATTCCGTTTAACAAACAGGAGAAACTTGCAGTTAGCGTTCGGATCGAAGATCCATCGGCATTACTATAGACATAGATGGTGCGATAATGTTGAGAGCGCCTTTTCGGGAAGATCCCGAGACAATTACGGCGTTTGTCGCCGAAAAGAGGATCTGGATTCATCAAAAACTGGCAAAAAAGAAGGCGATAAACCATGTAAGCCACCACAGGGAGTTTGTGAATGGACAAGGATTTCTGTACCCTGGAAAGAGTTATCGCTTACGATTCATTAATAATGAGCAAATAGGGAAATTCGAAAAATCTACTGATGGTTTCGTGCTGAAATTAAGGCATGGATATTTCGAGCTTTACGAAAGCCAAAAACACAATGCTCGAAATCATTTTATCTCTTGGTATAAAAGGCAAACCGAGATAAAGCTGAAAGAACGTATGCCACGGTATGATAAAAGGGTCGGGGTGAGAGTTGAAAAGCTCAGGGTATCTGATCTGGGCCATCGCTGGGCGTCTTTAAGCCGTAATGGCATGGTAAACTTGAATTGGCGAACGGTTATGGCACCAATAGGGGTTTTCGATTACATTTTGGTTCATGAAATGGCGCATATGATCGTGCGCAGGCATTCAAAAGAGTTCTGGAGCCTCATATCACGCATCATGCCAGATTATAAAGAACGAATCCTCTGGCTCAATGAGCATGGGGCAGAGCTTGATTTATGAATAACGGAAATGAAGTCACAGACCTTGGCGACGGAGTCAGTCTATATTTGATATTTCTCAGGTTTTATTCTTTATGATTTCAGGTATTCCTTTTTCGCCATCTCAGCCAGTCTAAACTTCTGCACCTTGCCCGATCTGGTCATGGGAAATTCAGTCACCACCTTGAAGTAATGCGGTTGCTTCTCTTCGCTCAGGTTCTCCTTCGCGAACTGCACGAGGCCCTCCGTGGATACTCCCTCTCCCTCCTTGGGCTTTATCCATGCGGCGACCTCGTGACCTCTCTCGGGATGTGGAAACCCGAAGACCTGAACCTCGGACACCCCGGGCGCCCTATAGAGCGTTTCCTCCAGCTCGGAGGGGTAGATCTCGTGACCGTCTCGTACGATGACGTCCTTGAGCCTCCCCGTGATCTTGACATAGCCCTCCTCATCCATCATGCCGAGATCCCCTGAGTGGAACCATCCATCCCGATCGATAGCCGATGCCGTTACCGCGGGCATCCGGTAGTACCCTTTCATGAGGAATCCCCGTGTGCACAGCTCTCCCGCGGTGTTGGGCGGGAGATCATCGCCTGTGGCGGGATCTAGGATCTTCACCTCGTTACACTCAAGGGGAGTGCCGATGGTGGAAACCCTTCTGTCCAGCGGATCGTCCGGCCTGGTCATGGTAATCCACGAGGAGGCCTCGGTGATGCCGTAGGCAACGGTGATGTCCGAAACCCCTATATCCTCCACAAGCCTTCTCATTACTTCCACGGGACAGGGTGCGCCTCCTATGGTACCCTTGCGGAGCGTCCTCCACCTGACGGGATCGAATTCCGGATGATCGATGAGAGCGATGAGCATGCTGGGCGATCCGTAGATGGCCGTGCAGCCTTCCGTATCGATAGCTTTGAGTATCTTGGAG
>QMLW01000169.1 GCA_003646935.1 Deltaproteobacteria bacterium | reverse complement strand
GTGTGGGTAAAGACCTCTTCCTTCGGTGATGATAAGGATCGGGTTCTTCGAAAGAACGACGGGGAATTCACCTATTTCGCCACTGATATCTCCTACCACCTCGATAAGTGGGAGAGGGGCTTCAACAGGGTGATAAATATCTGGGGCGCCGATCATCATGGGTATGTAAACAGGGTTAAGGCCGCGCTCACGGCGGAGGGATTGCCGGACGGCTGGCTGGAGGTGCTGTTGATACAGTTGGTGAAGCTGTGGGAGGGGGGAGCCGAGATACGGATGTCCAAGAGATCGGGCAGATACGTGACCCTTCAAGAGCTCGTGGATGAGGTGGGTGTCGATTCGGTGCGGTTCGTTTTTTTGAGCAAAGACCATACTTCACCCCTCGATTTCGATATAGACCTGGTAAAGAGAAGGGACAGCGAAAACCCGGTGTATTATGTTCAATATGCCCACGCCAGGATCTGTAGCGTTTTTCGAAAGGCGGCCGAGCAGAACCTTCACCTTCCCGACGATCCCGGCCCACTGCTTGCAAGGCTTGCTCTCGACGAGGAGATCGCGCTCATACGGAAGATGGCCGAATTTCCCTCCCTCATCCAAGAGGTTGTCACCGTCCTGGAACCCCACCGGTTGACCTACTATCTCACGGAGTTGGCCAGCGGCTTTCACCGATACTATAACCATCACAGAATTATCACGAAGAATAAGGAAAAGAGCCAGGCGAGGCTTCTCTTGGCCCTCGCCGTTAAGATCGTAATCAAAAATGGCCTCGGCCTCCTTGGGGTGAGCGCCCCTGAAGCGATGTAGACGGGAGACGATGGCGAACAAGAAATCCCCCCCGGAACAGCCAAAAAAGAGGTACGTCTTGCAATTTTCTTTGACCTCTCTGCTCTTCTCGGGTATTGGGTTTATCTTTATCCTTGTCTGGGTTTTCGCCTTGGGCATAATGGTCGGCAGGGGCTGTTTGCCCCGCAGCATGGATGGTTTATGGTTTTTCAAGGGCAAGCCGGTCAGCGATGAACAAGACGACAAGGCCAAACATGTTCCGCTCATAAAGGAAGAAGAACTCACATTCTATAACCAGCTCACCGATAAAAAAGCCAAGGCAAGGAGCGAAGCGCCTCGTCAAGCGCCACCCAAGGACCACGTGAAGCCTCAAAAGAGGGCGAAGCTTGTGCACGAGGAAACGGACAAGGCCGGCAACTATCGCGTGCAGGTCGCGGCGCTCAAGAACAAGATGCAAACGGTAGAGATGGTGGAGAGATTAATCAAATCCGGCTATCCCGCATACTACTATAAAACCCTTATCAAAGGCACCGTGTACTACAGGATTCGCTGCGGCCCCTATACCACCGTTGATCAGGCAAAAAGCCTTGCAGCGCGTTTAATCGAGAAGGAGGGCTTCAAACCCTTTATCGTGTACCCCGATAGCGAGTGATACGGCCGATTGATACCAAGTTGTATTCATGTCATTGCGAGGAGTCCTTCGGCTATGCTCAGGATAAAATCGCTTCGCGATTTTATATAACGCGGTTTCGCTGCCTACGGCAGGCTGCGCCGCTTGAAAAAATAAATTCTATACAATCACGTTCCTGCAAAACTATGGAGAAAAAAAAGGTAGTAGAAATCATTTCCGATTGCCTGAGCAGGACCGAGGGCATTGACTTCGAGATATTCCTCTCTCGAAAAAAGGTGCTATCCATCGGCATAAAGGATGGCAACGTCGATCATTTCCGCTCATCCAGGGAGATAGGCCTCGCACTCAGGGTCCTGAAGCGGGGTAGAGCGGGTTTTGCCTATCTCTTTGGGCCGACTCTCGAGGGACTTGAGCACCTTGCGGATCGAGCGATTGAGCTGGCGGGCCAGACCGATGTAGATCCGAACTATTCCTTTCGTCCGGAGGCGAGATTAGAGCCGTCCGACCTGGAGCTCTTTGATGCGAGCCTCACAACGATACCCAACAAGGATAAGATAGCCCATGTTAGGGAGATGGAGCACAGCGCCCTCAGCTCCGATCCCCGCATAAAGAAGGCAAGAAGGGCAGAGTACGAGGAAGTAACAAATCACGTCTCATTGACGAACTCTAGGGGACTGGATCTCGAACGGGAGGAAACCCATTGTAGCATGTCGATCATGGTCCTCGCTGAGGATAACGACTCCTCCGAAATGGGCTGGGAGCTGGGTAACGCCAGGTACTATACCGACCTCGATCCGGCAAGGATCGGTCTCTGCGCAGCGCGGAGGGCTCTACAGATGTTGGGCAGTCGTCAAATTTCCACATGCAGGTGTCCCTCAATTCTGGAAGACACGGTGGTCATCGATATGCTCGGTGCCTGGGCATCATCCTTCTTCGGGGAGAATGTGTATAAGGGTAAATCCTTTCTCAGCGACAAGCTCAATGAGATAGTCGCATCTCCGAGGATCCGACTCATTGACGATGGGCTCTACCCCAGGGGCATGGGCAGTGCGCCTTTTGATGATGAGGGAACCCCCCAGACAAGGACAATCCTGGTACAAGATGGGAGGCTTATCTCCTATCTGTTCGATCGATACTGGTCGAAAAAGATGGACTCTGAGCCGACGGGTAACTCCTTCAGGACCAAGATCGCAGCGCCCCCCGCGATATCTGTATCCAACTTCTTTGTAGATCCCGGTACTTCAACACCCGAACAGCTCCTGAGCAAGATGGATACCGGCTTTTTCATAACAGAAGTAATGGGCGCTCATACGATTGATCCCGTGTCGGGGGACTTCTCCCTGGGCGCATCCGGAATGTGGATAGATAAAGGAAAGCCCTCTTTCCCCGTAAAGGGCGTAACTATCTCTGGCACGATTTATGATCTCTTTTCCGCGGTAGAGGAAGTGGGGGACAGCCTCAAATTCATCGGTAGAATTGGGGCCCCCTCGCTTCTCGTAAAGGAGATAATCATAAGCGGACTGTAATAGGAGAGCTCATATGTTCGGTATAGGAATGCCTGAATTAATCATAATCTTTGTGATTGCCTTGATTATCCTAGGCCCTAAGAAACTGCCCGATCTCGCCAGGGCTCTGGGCAAGGGAATGGCCGAGTTCAGAAAGGCCACCTCTGAGATAAAGGCGAATCTCGACATAGAGGATGACCTGAGGGATATGAAGGAGGAACTGGCTGATTCAGTCAGCGGGTTCATAGCAGACCCCTCGGAACAAGCCGATGAAACAGAGGCCCAAGCAGAGAGCGCGCAAGAGGATCAAGGAGAGGCCGAGAAACCAGGCCTCACAGAGAAAAAACACGACGATGGATGAAAAACAGCCATTCCTGGGGCACCTAGAGGAGCTTCGGAGCAGGTTGATCGTGTGTGCCATCGCCATTGGCGCGGGCTTTGCGATCTCCTATGCCTTCTCCAAACAGCTCTTCTCCCTTCTCATCCTGCCATTAACGCGCGTTCTTCCCAACGAGAGCAGGCTTATCTTCACCAGTCTCCCGGAGATGTTTATCACCTATATCAAGGTATCCCTCGTTGCCGGCATCATCTTGGCTATACCGATCATCTTCTATGAGGTGTGGATGTTTTTGGCTCCTGCCCTCTATCAGAAGGAGAAACGCTACCTCGTCCCCTTTGTGGTGTTCTCCAGTATCCTCTTTGTCCTCGGTGCCCTTTTTGGATACCTCGTGGTATTTCCTTATGGGTTTAAATTCTTTATCAGCTTTGCCACCGAGGATATTCAGGCCCTTCCCTCCGTGAAGCAGTATTTCTCCTTTGCAATCAGGTTGCTCCTGGCATTCGGCCTTGTCTTCGAGATGCCCATCGTAGTGCTCTTTCTCACCAAGATCGGCGTGATCACCCCGGATGCAATGAAGCGGTTCCGCAAGTTCGCCATCCTGTGCGCATTTATCCTATCGGCGATACTCACTCCGCCTGATGTGGCCACACAGATTATGATGGCACTTCCCATCATCATCCTGTATGAGCTGAGCATCTTCCTCAGCAGAGGGGTATATGGAAAAAGGAAAGAGGCCTCAAATTCCGAGGAGCAGCAAGGGTAAGGCAGTGATCAATGGTGTAAGCCCAACAAGTGATGGATATTTTTTCGATAAACCACATTATGGAAATTGAAGGTGGGCACGGTATGTTTACGTTTCATTTGGCAATGAAGCGTATCATTGTTTTGGCTGGGATGACTTCTGATTTATTTTTACAAAAGAAGCCTTCAGCGGAAATTTCCCTGAAAAGGTAGCAGGATAGTTAAAACTCGGAATAGGGGCGGTTCTCGTCCAGCCTTATGAAGGTTAGAAGTCTATTTGTATGGCTTCTTTCGCTTGAGCTCTTTTTGAAACTTTGCAAAGCTATGACTATTGCGCTTCGACATGATCCTCCTTTTTCCAATATCTGTGCGTGATGCCCGCTCTCCAGATGGATCGACACATTACGCGGTCTCGGTTCATTCCAGATCACGAATTAATTTATCTCCAGCCAATACGTGGTTCCACATCGCGCACAAGCTCTCAGGCGTTTGCCCGGAATGTTTTTGGCAATTTAACGTTCTATGAGTGCGTGTGTTATCTTCCCCCGCCGCGTCTGCCTCTGCCACCGCCATATCCGCCCCGATCTCCTCGATTTTCAGTTCGAGGCCGGGCCTCATTGAGATTAAGCACCCTCCCTTTTAACTCTTTGCCGTTCAGGCCCTTGATCGCAGCCTGTGCCTCGTGATTAGAGGGCATCTCCACAAATCCGAATCCTTTTGATCGACCACTATATTTATCCATTATAATTCTGACAGATTCAACCTGGCCTGATTGTTCAAAGGCCTGCCTTAAGTCCTCTTCGGTGACTTCGTATGACAAATTTCCTACATAGATATTCATTCAAGTCTCCTTTATAAAACGTTAAAGTTCAATGGACAACCCAACCATTGTCAGTTCATCAAGGAAAACGGCAATTTTGACGATACGGGCAAGGAGTACACCTCTTCATGTGTTTACTATCAAGAGGTTTTTTTCGGTTGCTTCTCACGCTTCCTTTTTACCTCTTGGTCCTGCTTGATTTTCTTCTGTTTTCGAACCTTGTCCTTATCCTTCTTGCCTTTGTCTCCCATTGTGTTTCTCCTTTTCAGGTTTTCCCCGTCCAGTCCTTTGAAACGCCATAACTGCAATGATCAACGCAACCTGAAGATCCATGATATTTATCCCTGCTTCTTTATACACAGCGCTATAAGCTCGCAACGCTGTGTTGCTTCTTGTCTCGTCGCTGCGACATACCGGCATTCACACCGTACCCATTTATTGAAAAAGTGACCCTATAAAAAACCTATGAGCCACCTTTGAGGGCCAAACTCATTTTTTGATGAGCAGTTCAAGCCCATCGGCGCATGCTCGTGATACAGCATAGTCAGCCTTTTCTTGCCCGGGCATTTTATCCCAGCCCCCTTTTTCAATGAATTCAGCCCTCTTCCAGGAATCTAATTCCTCGAAT
>QMLW01000168.1 GCA_003646935.1 Deltaproteobacteria bacterium | reverse complement strand
CGTTTCAAGGAGGATCCTAACCCCATCGAGAATGGATGTCCTTGCTACACTTGTCGGAAGTACTCCAAGGCCTATCTCAGGCATCTGTTCATGACCAAGGATCCCTCGGCAATACGGCTGGCGACTATTCACAACCTTTATTTTTTGGAATCATTGACGCGTGAGATCCGTGAATCGATACAGGAGGGGAAGCTCAAGGCCCTTGAGAAGGAATGGCTCTCATAGCCCTTGAAAGATAGTATCCTGAAATTCTAAGAGATCAGCGAGAGAACAATACCTAAGAAGGGAAGAGAGGGAGCTGAACCATGGAAAAGGAGAGGTTTTCGGCCACACAGGCAATTCGGGCATTGAGGGAACATGGCGCCGATTTCACCTTGCAGCACTATAAATTTGAGGAGAAAGGCGGCACAGAGGTAGCGGCTCGGGAGCTCGGCGTGGACGAAAGCCTGGTGGTCAAGACGCTCGTCATGGAGGATGAGGCAGGCAGCCCGTTTTTGGTGCTCATGCACGGGGGCAGGCAGGTTACCACCAAGGCGCTGGCGAGGGTTCTGGGGGTCAAATCGGTACGACCCTGTGAACCCCACGTGGCGCACAAGCATACGGGCTACTTCGTGGGCGGGATTTCCCCTTTTGGAACGAGAAAGCCCCTCAGGGTTTTCGTGGAGCAGTCCATACTGGGGCTTAGCAAGATCTACATCAATGCTGGCAAAAAGGGTTTGCTTGCGGAGATGTCTCCAGGAGACCTTAAAAAGATCCTCAATCCCACGCCTGTGAATGTCGCAATATGATGGGATATAATGCATATCCACAATCATAGAATAGAAGAAAAGTTGAATTCTAATGAATAAGGCTGAGAAGGTTTATAAAAAAACTTGGATATGTCATTAAAGGAGGGATTAAAATTGTTTGTTTTAATAGCAAAAAGCTCGAAGGAGCAGTGTGGTATCTTTGTGTTTCCATGCCCACAAAGCTAAAATCAATCTTATACCTCGAGGATATCCATCTCCAGAGGGGTGAGGATCTCGTAGCCATCTTTGGTGACCACCAGGGTGTTTTCAATCCCCACCGAGCCCTCGCCGGGGAACACGATCTTCGGCTCCACGGCGAAGGTCATCCCTTCCTCCAGGGGATAGGAATGGCCCTGGGCGAGGAAGGGGGGCTCGTTGAGCTCCAGGCCGATGCCGTGGCCGATGAACCGTGTCTGAAGTCCAGGTGGACCAAGGTAGCTGTCCCCGTAGCCAAGCCTTTTCGCGAGCCGCAGTGAATTTAGAAAGATCGCCTCGCAGTCCGCTCCCGGCCTTGTCTCCTCCAGGACTGCATCATGGATCTCCCTGCAGGCCTGATAGGCGTCGATGAACTTCTTGTTCATCTTTCCTATCGAGAACATGCGGGTCTCATCCGCCTGGTACCCGTGGTAGCAGATGCCGAAGTCCACCAGGATTGGTTCGTGGGCCCTCATTGCCCTGAGGCTCGCTCCCACGGGAAAGGCGGGCGAAAGGCCAAGCCCGCCCATGGGGGAGTCTGACTGGCTCACGATGCCGCCGGAAGGGCCGCTCAGCACATGCCATGTGTAGGCCTCGTAGTTGAGCGATCTCACCCTCAGAAGGCCCTCATGACCGTACCCCTTGGCCACGGTTTCCAGATGACCTCCGAACTCGATCTCCGTCATCCCATCCTTCAGGATCTCTTTTCCCCTTTGAAAGGTCTTCCTGCCTATGTCCCCGGCACCTCTCATGAGCTCTATCTCGAATGGGGACTTTATCCTGCGCACATCTCTGATCAAGGACGAGGCATCCATGAGCCTGGAGCCCTTAAAGAGATCCCCGTACTTGGTGTAATCCCGAACAGGGAGCACGTCGAGCTCAAGCCCGAGAGTGTGGGGGAGCCTGCCCCAGTGCTCTCGTATGAGGGCGGGAAGCTCGCGCATGGACGTTAGGGCTACTACCTCTTCGAGCGGCGATTCGATCTCGGCGCGCTCCAGTTCCCTCCTGACCAGAAGTAGGGGCCTTCCCTCCAGTGGGATGAACAGGGTGCTATCCTGTGTGGTTCCCGAGAGGTAGTAGAGGTCCATTTTCTGCACCACCAGAAGGGCATCCATGCCCTGTGTTTCCATCGCCTCTCTCAGCCGTGATATACGCCTTTCAATCTCTTTCAAAGGGGTGTAGCGGAAACCCATGGATTTACTTAATCCTCTCAATTCATCCCGCACCCATTCCCTGTAGTTCATTTCTCTTCCTCTCCATTTCGACAGAGCAGCCACACCCCCACGAGCTCTATCCAGATGTATGCCTGATGATGACTTCCATCGGCCTCAAAGGGGCAAATCCTGCCAATTTTTTTGAGGAAGGTCTACCATTTTCCGGGAATAAAGGGAATAGAAAACCAATAGTAGTTTTAATAAATTCGGAATAAGAACATCCTGGAGCCTTGACTGACGTGAGAACACACGTGTTTCATATCCCTGTGTCTCGAGTATTGACCTTTGATAGGAAAAGGAATGATAACAACGGAGGGAAATCTATGGCGGAGTGATGAGGGAAACCGCCCCTGGCACTATGTCAATGGTAACAGGCAGTTGGCCAGGCTGCTCACCATCCACATCCAAAAGCACCCTCTGCTCAGAGGAGGCCTCAATGCTCTTACCCACCAACGTTGTTACCTTTTCGTGCTGAATGAGTGTGCCGTTGTAAAGCCTGGGCAGGTTCCAAAATACCTCCGGAAGGGTGAAATCCCCGATCATGGTCACGTGAAACATGCCATCGTCCACTCTCGCCTCAGGCGCAACCCACATACCGCCGCCATGATACTGGCCGTTGGCGACTGCTACGTTCCAGCATACTACCGTCTGACTGAAGCCCTCGTCTACCTTCAGGTGTATTCGTTTCTTATCGTAGATCAGGATGGAGATCAGGGTGGCCCAGATGAACGAGACAAACCCGCCAAAGGCCTTGGTAGTTCTGTTCACACGATCATCTACCTCGCCTCCAAGGCCAAAGCTGGTCACGTTATGGAAGTATCGTAGAGAGGGATTTCCATGGCGATCCCTATAGCTTATCCGTCCCAGGTCGATATGCCGGGCATGAAAGTCCTTGATTATGTCCAAAGCCCTTTCCGGGGCCTTGGGTAGGGGGATGGTTTTGATGAAATCACATCCTGTGCCCCGGGGGATGAACCCCAGCATGGTCTCGGGTCGAAGGGGACCGTCCTCTCCCATGAAGCCGTTCACCACTTCATTAAGCGTTCCGTCTCCTCCTACACAGATCACTACCTCGCTGCCCTGTTGAAGGGCACGGCGGGTGAGGGTGGTCGCATGCCGTGGGCCGGCGGTAAGGAAGGCCTGAAACTCGCCCAACCGGTGTTTTGCCAGGTCCCGAATCCTCGGCCATTCCCTCTCGACGGTGCCCATTGCCGCATTGGGATTAACGATGAACGCTATCTTTCTTGATGCCATAATTACTCGTTTCGAGGTTTCTGTAACTTTTTTGCATGGTGGCTCGTATCGTGTCCCAGAAATACCTTGTAAAATGTGAGCCCGCTGAAGGTCATTGCGAGGAGCCTAAGGCGGTTGCGAGGCATAGCCGAAGCAAACTCGGAGCTGGCCGTTCAAAACATCCGAGAGACATGTTCAGCATTAATGAACAAGAGATTCCTCGCTGCGCTCGGAACAGGCTCCGCAATCTCTTCGATCTTGTTGAAAACGCACAATTTTAAAGGCATGAGATTGCTTCGCTTCGCTCGCAATGACTTCTTTTCTCGGGGCTGATTTATTAAAGAAACCCGTGAGACAGCACACTAGCCGTCTTCATAGCTCAAGATCTTAGGCATTAAGGCCACTATTCCAACCATGGCGAAGCCCTCTATACCTCTCCTGATAATCCCTCGATCAATGCCATGACGTTGTGGCCCAAAACCCGATGGTTGTACCCTCCTTCCAGTATACCAAAGCATCCACCTCCGCATCGCGCCGCAGCCTTTCGCACCAATCGGCCGATCTCCCGATAATCCTCTGTTGTTAGGGTTCCTCCCCAATCGTCTTGGTGGTTGTCAAAGCCCGCGGATATGCCGATCATGTTTGTCTCGAGGTGTGTCATTGCATCGGCTACCTCATCCATGTAGGAATCTCTTTGGCTGGCCTCTACATTATGGATTGTAACGTAATCCTTGCCCTTGAGGATGTTCACGGTGCCATCCCCAAAATGGAGATCGATATCCAGCACGTAGGCACGCTTGATCTTGTTATCTCTTCTCAGCCGCTCAAGGCTTATAGCCATGTTGTTGAAATAACAGAAGCCCCAGGATGATGCAGCGGATGCATGGTGACCAGGGGGTCGTATGAGCCCAAAGGCGGGCTCAGTCAACCCGAGTGTGGCTGTTTGGATTGCCCCTCCGGCCGCCAATGCCGCAATGTGGTAGAGGCCCCCTTCTTTCACGTGGTCTATGTGGGCCTCGGTATGGACTGCGGTGATATCTTGTTCAGAGGCGGGCTGGGCATCCACAAACTCAACGCTCCCCTCTATGACCTCAACTACTGCCTCCATTCGTCCGGCGGCTGCAGCCGGATCAGCGGTGTAGACCTGATAGAAATCGTTATGGAAAATAACCTTCATAGGGCCTTCCATCGTTCCGATTGGTAAGGAAGAAGACTGCTTTCCTTTTCCCCAACCAAACAGTCTGTAATTTTTGCCTCTATCTGAATGATCCCTTGTCTGAATAGACCTATATTGGGGAAGGATGTTTCACGGATTAAAACGTTAGGTGAGCAGTGCTGATAATATCGAGGAGTCAAGATCTTTAGTAGCCGGCGAATTCCGCGAACTCCATTGGCCCCAACTTCACGCTCCATAGATCGCTGATATGTAACAAGTCCCGTATCTTTTTCCCCTGTGCGTCGGCTTCTTCCTTGCTCGTAAAGAAACCAACTCTCAGCCTCGTCCAGTCCTTACCCTTGACTGTGGCACTGGTGAGGTATGCCGAGTACTCGTTTTTGATAAGCGTCATGGTGATCGGAACGACCTCCTCATTCGTTGTGGTGGAAAGCACATTGACCACCCATCTGCTATTTGGCCTCTTCTCTAGGTTCTTCTCCACCTCATCAGGATTCAAAATCCTTAGCTTCAATCCCTCCGGTAGAGCCCTTTCCACCACATCTCCTTCCGTTCTTAGATTGGCGAGGGCATCAATGTTAAGCCGATAGAGGATAGGCCATTTCAGCTTATTTCCGAACACATCCTCTCTGGATGCTACATCGTAAAGGCTCTCGCCCTTTTTTACGATATAGTAGGCATCCATTTCCTCTTCTTCTGTTTTCTTTTCCTCGGTACCCTTCTTCAGCTTTTGAGTCGGCTTCTCCTCAACACCAGTGGGCTTGGCTGTGACCTCTTCAGCTTTCTCTGCGACTACCCCCTTCTCTGGCATCTGTCCCGGCTTTTCCTCACGACCAAGCGGTTTTACTGG
>QMLW01000167.1 GCA_003646935.1 Deltaproteobacteria bacterium | reverse complement strand
GTGAAATTGTAATCCATCCCGAATGACTTTCCCACAAAGTAGCCCGCTACCGCCCCTCCCATAAGGCCTATGGCAGGGATCATGTAGACCACAAACGAGGCCTTGGTCACCGTACCAGACGGAATCCCAATCCTTACCGTATCCCCTGGCTTTGCGCCGATGGGATTGCGCGCTTCAGCGATCATCTCCTTGCCCCCTCCGAGCATGTGACAGTAGCTCTTCGCCACACATTGGCCGCACATGGATTGCCGATCCGTCACCACCAGGGCCTTTTCACCCCTCAGCTCTCTTACCGTCCCCACCTCCTCATTCATATAGGATCTGGGAACCCTGATCATCTCAAGTGGTATCTGATCAAAATCCATGGCGTCGCGCCCCTGGTGGCACAGCTCCTTTTGGGCCAGATTGATGACTATAGGGAAATGGGGATGATTGTCAAGAGATTTGGGATGATTTGGGATGATCGCGGTTACGAGCAAACCGCTCTCCGTTTAGAACTCTTATTGAATTTTTTTTCTCGAAGAACTACTATGATCCCCGTTTTATAGTGTACCAAGCGGATTGAACGTGCAGCACGAGGAGAATAAGGAGAAGCTCATGACATCAGTTTTGGTTACCGGTGGGGCAGGGTATATCGGAAGTCAGGTGGTAAGGCAGTTGGGAGAGCAGACGAACTACGAGATCACCGTTATCGACAACCTCTCCACAGGGCTGAAGGAGGCGGTTGTCTATGGGGATTTGATAGTGGAGGACCTCTCAAACGCTCCTGCCCTCTGGGAGATTTTCTCTGAGAGGAGGTTTGATGCGGTAATACATTTCGCCGCCTCGATTATCGTGCCCGAATCGGTATCGAATCCCCTGAAGTACTACGCGAACAACACCATCAACACCATCGAGCTCATCAGGTGCGCGGTTCAACATGGGCTGAAATACTTCATCTTTTCCTCTACCGCAGCCGTCTACGGCATCCCGGAGGAGATACCCATACAGGAAACCACGCCGACCCGTCCCATCAATCCCTACGGCATGAGCAAACTCATGAGCGAAACCGTGCTTTTCGATACCGCGCAATCCAAGGAGTCTCTCAACTACGCTATCTTGCGTTATTTCAACGTGGCCGGGGCATCACGTGATGGGCAGCTGGGTCAGAATTTTCCCGAGGCCACACACCTGATCAAGAGGGCTGCCCAGGCGGTGATCGGGCAGATACCCTATCTTGAGATCTATGGAACGGATTACGACACCCCCGATGGCACGGGGGTGAGGGATTACATCCACGTGGAGGATCTCGCATCCGCGCACCTGTCCGCCCTCGAGTATTTGAGGGAAGGCGGTGACTCAGAAGTCTTCAACTGCGGATACGGGCGCGGGTACTCGGTGCGAGAGGTGATCGATGCCATGAAAGAGGCAAGCGGGGTTGATTTTCCCGTGAGGGAGGCACCGAGAAGGCCCGGCGATCCCCCTATGCTCATCGCCGACAATACCAAGATCTTGAGCCATTTCCGTTGGAGACCGCAGTGCGACGATCTCGCCCTTATCTGCAAGACGGCCCTTGAATGGGAGAAGAGGATTGCATAGCGGATATTGCCGAGCTATTGCACGATGAGCTCATCGAGTTTTCGTTTCGGCACGTGGTGGATGCACTTTTCATCACGCCAGTAGCGGATGTCACCGCCTGGCTCGAGGTCTTCCAGCACTGCCTCTTCGGAAGGCTTGCCGAGGCAGACAACCAGGCGGATCTTAAGGCCCTCGGGGATTTCCAGATCACGTGCAAGCCGCTCCCTCTGAATGGAGGCGATTATGCACCCTCCAAGGCCCTTCTCCACCGCCCCTAGAAGGATCGTCTGGGCCACGATGCCGTCGTCGCACAGGGGGTCCTTGGAGATTGTCTCATCGAGCAGGATCGTGATATATGCTGAGGGCCGCTCCCCCGGTGCGGGTCCGTCCCAATCATCGAGATATGCAGCCCACGCGAGACAGGAAAAGATCAGGTCATTGGTCTTGGGATCAGCCGACAAGATGTATTTGAGGGGCTGGCGGTTTCCCGCCGATGCTGTGCATCGGGCAAGGGAGATGAGCTCAACCAGTTCCTCCCGTGAGATTACGTGAGATTCATCAAAGCGACGATAGCTGCGGTTCTTTACCACAAGGTCACGAACAGTATCCATAGCGTTTATTCCTCCTTATGTAGGTATGAAAAGGTTGAAGACAGATGAGCCGCCATGTTGCGGATTCTGCTAGCACCACGCTCTCAGGTGCCAACAGTCGCTCACCTGCACTCCCTTGCTCAAAAGTTCCAGCCTGAGCCTGAGGTAGGCTTCCGCTGCCTTTTCATCGTTCGGGGAGATCTTCAGGATCCTCTTGTACAGGCTAAAGGCACTCTCCAGCTTCCCCTTATCCTCCTTGAGTTTGGCAAGCTGGTAGAGGAGCTTGGTGTCCTTTGGTTTCAGGTTCAGTGCCCCCTCCATCTCCTTTTCAGCTAGCTCAATTTTCTTAGCGTTCAGGTATGCCAGGATGAGGTATTGACGGAGTTCGTAGTTCTTCGGGTTCGCCTCTACACCCTTGCGCATGTAGCCGGCCGCTTCATCGTATTTTTTCCGAGCCATGAGGTATTCAAAGACATACCCGTATAAGGTGATATTCTTAGGCTTTGATTGAAGCAACGCTACGGCCTGCGTATAGGCGAGATCGTCCTTATTGAACCGCTGGCATACATCGAAGAGCGCCTCTCTCGCCTCTACGTCCTGGGAATTGATTGCAAGGATCCTCTCGAAGTAGGCAATGCTTTTAGCGGCGTTTCCCTCCTCCGCCTCCAGAACCCCAAGGTTGAAGAGTATGGTGGTGTTCTTTTGATCGTGGGACAGTATCTTCTCGTAGGTGGTCCTCAGGGCCTTCTTGTCCCCCTCTTTTTCCAGGATGTTCGCGTAGATGGTCAGGGCCTCGAGGTTTTTGGCGTCTTTCTCGAGGATCTCCTCGGTGTATTTCTTCGCCTCTTTTACCTTTCCTTTTTTTAAGAGGGAATGGGCCAGCCGCAGCCTGCCCTCGATATCGCCCTTTCTGAGCTCCAGCGCCACGCGCAGGTATTTCTCGGCCAGCTCCGTATTGTTGAGCTCATCGTATATGGAGCCGATGTTGTAGTAGAGGTTCGGATCTTTCTTGTCGTGCTTGGCTGCCTTAAGATACCACTGGAGCGCACTTTTTTTCTGGCCGATCTTAAACGACAGATACCCGATGTTCTTCATGACGACTATCTGCTCGCTCTTGGTTAATTGGGGAAGCATCCTCGTGTACTCACCTATGGCCTCCCTGATCCTGCCCTTTTTCTCGAGCAGCTCCGCCAGGCGCAGCCTGAGCTCCAGGTCTTCTGGGGTTTTCGCGAGGATCTTTTTTAACACGATGATTACCTGATTATACCGGTGAAGGCGTTCATAGGCATCCACCAATTTTCTCATGAGGTCTATATCCTCTTTTGTCTTGAGTATTTCCTCCAAAAGGCTCGCCCCCTGTTTCCATCGTTTCTGGGCCAGATACTCATCCGCGAGACTGAGCTTGAGCCGCATATCCTCGGCATTTTCCTTGACCGCCAGCTCCAGGAAGGCAAGCCTTTTCTTGACATCGATTATCCTGTTCGCCTTCTCCAGCCAATCCTCGGGCAGGGGTGCGATCGCCAGGCTGATCGTACCGATGACCTCATTGTTATGCTTTACTTGGATGATGTAGGTATAGCGGTGAAAGATATCTTGGCCCGGGAGGAGTTCCGCGATGACCGCTTCCTCGTGAAGGGCGTTCACGTCAAAACCCTTTGAGAAGAGCCTGATGCCCCTGTTAAAGGGCACTGAGGTGTCCACCTTTACTATCCTGAGCCTGTCGTTCGGGTGCGCATGGAGGGTCTGTTCTGGGAAGAGCCTTTTTTCGGTCCCGTTGTGCGAGATTACCATGTGGTGAAACAGGGGGACAGGATTGAGGAGGTTTCGCAACGAGTCCATTATCAGCGAGCTGCCGGGGCCGCCTATGAACAGGTAGAGCGATATGGACAAAAAAAGGGCTACTACCAGGAGAATAGCCCTTGTCCCTCTTCGTTTTTTTTGCTGTGAAGGGTACTTGTATGCCAATTACCTTCCTTTCCTTCTCACCTTACTCTTGGCACCACCTCCTTCCCCAGGTGTGCCGCTCCATATTAGTAGAACAGGGCTTGCCACGAAGATGGAGGAGTAGGTGCCGACGATTATACCAATGAGCAGGGCAAAGGCAAAGTCGTGGATAACACCACCGCCAAGGATAAACAGGCACGCCACCACGATAAGGGTGGTGGCCGAGGTGAGCAGTGTCCTGCTGAGCGTCTCATTGATGCTGCGATTTATCACCTCGGGGAAGTTGCGCCCTCGATACCGCCTGAAGTTCTCCCGTATCCTGTCGAACACCACGATCGTGTCATTCAGGGAATAGCCGACTATGGTGAGGAGCGCGGCCACCACGGGCAGGGTGACCTCTCGGTTGGTGAGCGCGAATGCCCCCATGGTGATGATGACGTCGTGAAATAGGGCCACAATGGCGCCGAGGGCATATTCCAGCTGGAGAAACCAGCACATCCCGATCGTGATCAGCAGTGCGGCTGCGATGAGCCAGAGCACACTTAAGCCAACAGTGGCGATTATATAGACGCCGAACGCGAGGGAGGCCGCCATGATGATGCTCATGGTCCATTTGTACTCAAACCTGCCGGAGATGTAGATTACCATGAAGAGGAGCGCATAGAAGATGGCAAACAGGGCCTTCTCCCTGAGATCTTCCCCGATCTTTGGCCCCACCATCTCGACCCGTCTGACCTCCACGTTCTGCTCCCCGAACGCACTCTCCAGGACCTGATTGACCTCCCTGGATAGACCGCTCAGATCGACATCCGCCGCGCTCACCCGAATCAGGTATTCGTTAGCGCCCCTTTCACCGAACTCCTGGATGAGGCTATCCTCCATGGCGATCGCTCGAAGGGCATTCCTAATCTCATCGGGCTTAACCTGTTGATTGAACCGTACCTGTATGAGTATCCCTCCAGCGAAATCGACCCCGTAGTTAGGCCCGCCACGAAGGATAAGTAACAGGAGGGTCAAAAGAATAAGCCCGCCGGATAGGTAGTGGGCCATCTTGCGACGGCCGATGAAGTCGATATTGATACCGGGTTTAATGAATTCCATACTTCACTCTCTTTAGATGCTTATTTTTCTCCATCCCCGTTCGATGATAAGGTAGTCGAAGATCAGCCGGGTGATCACAATCGCCGTGAACAGGCTTGCGATGATGCCGATGCTCAGGGTCACGGCAAATCCCTTTACCGAACCAGTGCCGAATTGAAAGAGCACCAGGGCGGCGATCAGGGTGGTAATATTGGCATCCAGGATAGTCACCAAGGCCTTGCTATAGCCTCCATCAACCGCTGCACGAGGGGTTTTGCCCAACCTGAGCTCTTCCCTGATCCTCTCGAAG
>QMLW01000166.1 GCA_003646935.1 Deltaproteobacteria bacterium | reverse complement strand
GAAAGAGGACATGGCGAGGTTTATCCTCGATATCTATGAACTCAAAAGGATACCCATCGTGCTTGTTGAACACGACATGGATGTGGTGATGGATATCTCCCACAGAGTGGCGGTGCTGGATTTCGCATCCAAGATCGCAGAAGGACTGCCGGAAGAGATAAAAAACGATCAGAAGGTGATAAAGGCCTACCTTGGGGAGGAGTAGAAAAGAATCAGCGCCCAGAGAACGTGGCTTTTTATGGAACCTCTGGAAGGAAACTACCTGTACTAAGGTCATGGGATTCTCGGAGCAGTGGAGTAATGGCCTTAAATTGAAGGAAGGTTTTGAAAGCCAGGAAGGCCGCACCAAAACGGTTTACCATGAACCTTTTTATGAAGGGTATCCGCTACTATGGTTTCCAATGCTCCAATCATCCAATACTCCCTGGCCCAGACCTATAGCAAGGGTTCATTTGATGAAGGCTAATATATATGACATATACGCTGGGCATTCTTGTATTTTCAACAAGTCGCGCTATAGGAGCGCCCACAGCATGACGTAGTGCTTAAGACCTGAGGATAACTATCGAATCCATATCAACGGGCTCAAGTCAGTTCAGCGGCGCGTGCGTTGTGGGAGATGAGCTGGTAGTCTTCAACCGTGTTTCGTGGTATGGACCTCACATTCCTGATTCAAACAAAGCTAAAGGGGCTAGGGCATCTCATGTCGCACAACCATGATTTTAAACTCGCGCGTGAGAGGATGGTAAAGAATCAGTTGATCGCCCGGGGTATCACAGACGAAAGGGTGCTCCAGGCCATGGGCAAAATCCCGAGGCATCGCTTCATCGAGGAGGCTCTGGCCGGGGAGGCATACAACGATCATCCGGTGCCCATAGGAGAGAAGCAAACCATCTCGCAGCCTTACATTGTAGCGCTCATGACAGAGGCCCTTGAGCTTAAAGGAAAGGAGAATACCCTTGAGATAGGCACGGGTTCCGGCTATCAGACGGCGATTCTGGCCGAACTATCGAGCAGGGTATACACCATAGAGAGGATCAAATCCCTCCTGGTACATGCCAGAAAACTCTTAGCTCAGCTTGGATATGATAACATCCTGTTCAAGGCCTTTGATGGTACCTTAGGCTGGAAGGAATACGCACCCTTCGACGCGATTATGGTAACGGCTGGTGCCCCACGTATACCCCAACCAATCATCGATCAGCTCGCCGATAACGGGCGAATGATCATACCCGTCGGCGACAGATACACCCAGGAATTGATAAAGGTTACCAGGAAAGGCGAAGACCTCAAGCAGGAGAATATGGGAGGATGTCGTTTCGTGAACCTCATCGGTGTCCACGGGTGGGCGGATTAGGGGGCAATACATGAAACTTGCTGAGTTTCCAGAAGACATCAGAAACTATCTCATACCCGAGCCCTCAGGTAGCATGCTGTACCGGTGCCTCATGTGCAGAGACGAGTTCGATATTGACCATCTCCTCTATACCTGCCCCTCGTGTGGCGGCATACTGATGCTTTCCCATCAATCAGCCCCTGCATTGCCCGCCAGGGATGGCGCCCTCTGGAGAAGGATCTTCGATTTCAGGAGGATGCTGAACGTCAACCCCCTGAAGGGTATCTTTCGATACTATGAGTTCATTGCCCCCATCATCCCCCTGGAGTTCATCGTATACCTGGGAGAAGCACACACCCCCATGGTAATGGCAAACGACCAATTGGAGGGGGCAGTTGGGCGTCCGTTCTACTTCAAGAACGAGGGACTGAACCCCAGTCTTTCCTTTAAGGACAGGGGAATGGCCTGTGCGCTGAGCTTCTTGAACTATTTGGCCAAGAGCAAGGGCATAGGGGATCTTCTCACCATATGTGCCTCTACCGGCGATACCTCGGCCTCGGCCGCACTCTATGCCGCGTACCTCACCGATCTCCTGAAATCCGCCGTGCTTCTCCCAGAGGGCAAGGTCACTGCGCAGCAGCTCTCGCAGCCCCTTGGAAGCGGGGCAACCGTGCTGGAGATGCCCGGGGTCTTTGATGACTGCATGAAGGTGGTGGAGACCTTGAGCGAGACCTATCCCGTGGCCCTGTTAAACTCCAAGAATAGCTGGAGGATCCTCGGTCAGGAATCCTATTCCTTTGAAATCGCCCAGAACTTCGATTATCGGGTAGGCGATAAGGTCATCGTTGTTCCCATCGGCAATGCCGGGAATATTACCGCCATTATCAGCGGATTCCTGAAATTTCTTGCCGCCAACCTCATCGCCGAGCTACCCACGATCGTCGGTGTCCAGTCGGAACACGCAAACCCCGTTTACCGCTACTACCTCGAGGATGACACGTCTCAAAGACAGTTTGCACCTGTCGAGGTAAGTCCGAGTGTGGCTCAGGCGGCCATGATCGGTAATCCCGTGTCCATGCCGCGGGTTATTGAGCTGGTAAGGGATTATAATGAGGCAGCCGAGAGAAAAAAGATCTTCTTCCTTGAGGTATCCGAGCAGGAGATAATGGATGCAATGATAGTGGCGAACAAGAATGGCAACATATCCTGTACCCAGGGAGGGGAGTCTATGGCCGGCTTTATAAAGGCCATTGGGCAGGGCCTTGTTCCTGAAGGGGAGATCGGCGTGCTCGCAGCAACGGCTCATGTGCTTAAGTTCTCCTCGTTCCAGGAGATGTATCTTACCGATCAATTCCCTCCTGAATATAAGGTCAAGCCGAGAAGAGAGTTTCGAAACATTCCTATCCATGTCAAGCCCAAGGGGATGGGAAAGATACTTGAAACTGGCACTCCAACGAGGGGAAAGGATCGAGAAGCCTTCATTCATGAAATCGTCGCCGAGATCGCGCGGATAGTGGATCTGAAGAAAAGATAAACTGAAGATGAAAATAATCACACGCTACTTCTACAGAGAGTTCTTCACGCTGTTTTTTATCTCTCTTCTTGCCTTTCTCATAATCTACCTCGTGATCGATTTTTTCGGCAAGATCGATAAGTTCCTCGAAGCAGGTGTTTCATTAAAGGTTGCACTTTCATATTTCATCTATGAGTCCCCCTTCATCCTTCAACAGATGATACCTATCGCGGTGCTCATCTCCGTGATGCTCATGCTGGGCATCATGAATAAACACAACGAGATACTGGCCCTGAAGAACTCCGGCCTCAGTTTGTTTAACATTGCCTATCCCTTGGTAGGCATCTCGCTGCTCATCGGAATAGGATCCTTTTTTCTAGCAGAATCCTTTGTTCCCGTAACCAGCTCAAAGGCCAACTATATCTGGAGCACGCTGGTCGAGAAAAGGAGCACCCAAGGGGCCTATAAGTTATCTCACCTCTGGTACAGGGGAGAGGATTCCATCTATCAGATCCGCACCTATGACGGCAGAAAGAGGACTATAGAGGGGCTCTCCATCTTTTTCTTCGACAAGGATTTTACCCTCCGCAAGAGGATCGATGCCGAAAAGGCGCAATGGACGAATGAAGGCTGGCTTCTTAAAAACGGCCTTGTCCAAGAAATACATGCCGATGGATCGCGGAACTCAATGAGGTTCGAGTCCCATCTCGTAAATCTTCCTGAAACACCCGAGAATTTCGAGAGGACCATGAAGTCATTAGAGGAGATGAGCTTCTGGGCGCTTCGTGACTATACGAGAAAGATCAGGCAGGAGGGATATGATTCAACCAGATCTGAGGTGGAGCTTCATACCAAGATGGCCTTTCCCTTTATCTCACTGGTGCTGACATTGGTGGGATTTCCCCTTGCCTTCAGGAGGAGAAAGGGCGGAATTCCCTTGAGCATCACCATCGCGATAGGTATCAGCTTTCTTTACCTGCTCACATTTGGCCTGTCTCGATCATTGGCACTTTCCGGAGCCCTGCCTCCTGTGTTGGGTGCGTGGCTCGCAAACCTCCTCTTCTCACTCCTGGGCATTTACCTTATGCTGACCGTGGAAACATGATCTTGGGCGGGCTTATGGGATGGTTGTCTCCAGTGCTCTGGCAATTTTCTTCTTGAGCTCTGTTAAGTCAAAGGATTTAATCACATAAAAATCCGCGGCAATGGCCTTGATATCTTCCTTGTAGGTGTCATAGGCGGTACAGAGAATCACCGGCAAGTCGTAGAATTTGTTTCTGATCTCCTGCAAGAGATCCAGCCCGTTATAATCAATCATCTTGATATCCAACACTACCAGATCGGGCTTTTCCTCTTCTATCCGCTCTATCAGCTTAAAGCCATCTGCGGCCGTAATGACCTCATATCCGGCCTCACTCAACTCCTCTGAGTAGAGTAGCCTGATGTGCTCCTCATCATCGACAACTAATATCTTGGCCATGAGTCATTCTCCTACGAATAAAGTGATCAAAAAGGGTTCTATTGATGGGTCTTGGCATTCCAACGCTTCAGCAATAGGCCCTTTGTTCCCTCAAATTGAACACATTCTTCCTCGATAAATTCCTCAGCTTCCTTCACGGACATCCTCTCGGTCTTCTTTACAAAGGAAAGGGTCTTGCCCAGATATATAGGGATGAGGGAATCCAAAAGCTCAGCCAGCTCCCATACCTGATCCCGGTACGCCACGGCAAAATCGATCAGGACATTGATCCACAGATGGACCGGGAATTCGAATCGATCCCCATCCATATCCCTTATCTCCTGGAGTTTATTATCCGTCTCCTTTTGCAGTATCCTGTTCCAAAGATCGCCATAGCGGTTGAAGCCATCCTGGAATTTGTCGAACAGAAGCTTCTGGTTCACCTTCACCGGCGGAGGCATCTCCGTCTCACCAAGGCCAAAGCCGTAGATTGCTGTGGGTTTACTCCATTTCACCTTGCTCCAGAATGGGAAAAACTTTACCATCATATCGAATATGGTCCCTATCACCTGGCGAAACATAGGCCCCAGATCCGCGCCGGGATCCTTAGCGCGATGGATCTTGGGCCTCCCCATAAAGGCCTGGCATATGGGGATGTTTGCGTTCATGGCAATGGTGGTCATCCATATATCGATGCCGAAGTTGGCCACGGCATCCGACCAAGTATCGCTCTCGAGATAGATCTCGGCCAATTTTCCACAAAAACCAAAATCGCCGCCGATGGGCTGCCTCACCCTTCTGCCATATAGCGAACGCGTCAGCGGATAGGCGATCGAGTTGGTGATGGTGCCATCGTACTTATGGCGGACATACAGGGGTGCAACATAGCCAAAATCCTGAAACAGGGGCTCCCCCAAATGCCGTATCCACTCCGGCGTGATACTCTTCAGGTCAGCATCAACGACCACCACACCTTGCGCCTCGAGATCGAGGATTTTCTGAAAGAGGTTTTTGAAATTGTTGCCCTTACCCTTCACCCCGGGTTCCGTTGAGATGTATAGCTTCGGGGTTTTAGTTCTTATGCCCAGAAATATCTCCTTGGTGCCATCGCCTGAGTTGTTGTCGCAGTTTATGATAGCGGAGGTCATATCCTTGAAGTATGACTGTATACCCTTGTCCGCTTGCTGCACGGGAAAGGCAAT
>QMLW01000165.1 GCA_003646935.1 Deltaproteobacteria bacterium | reverse complement strand
GGGTCCCTTGGTGTTGATAACCCTTCCCAATCGAAACACCACGCCCCGCTCATACTCCCTGAGGACCTTGATTGCCGCGCTCAGAAACAGGATGAGCAGGACTATAGCGAGGATATAGAACATGGTAACCTCCTCTATTTCTTTTCGTGTTGATTATCCTTCTGTTTTCTTACTACCAGCTCAAGGCCCTTTGAGCCGATAATCTCCACCTTTTCCCCTTCTTCGGCAACCTCATCGCTGCTCGCCTTCCAGTACTCACCATGCGCAAAGACCAGTCCAACAGGATCGATCCTCTCCTCGACAACCCCGGCCTCACCAATGAGCCCCTCCATACCGCCTTTTGGTGCCCTCCTATAGGCCCTGAACGCCAAATAGGCGATGCCAACGAAAAAGCCGCCTATCAGTACAATAGTCGGCGCCATGAGCTTCAAGGATACCCGTACATCCTCAAACAGCATAACTGAGCCGAGTGTGAGGGAAATGAGGCCAGCCAGGGATAGCATTCCGTAGCTGGTCACCTTGACCTCCGCAATGAAAAAGACGATGGCCAAACCGCTGAGCAGCAGCCCGGCATAGTTCACCGGAAGCGTCTGAAATGCGAAAAAGGCCAAAATGAGGGATATGGCCCCGATAACCCCTGGAAAAATGGCGCCGGGATGGGCAAGCTCAAAATAGAGGCCTGCCATGCCGATCATCATGAGAATATACGCGATATTCGGGTTGCTTATAGTATTCAGCACCCTGTCCCTCCAGCCCAGCTTGACATAGACCAACCTCGAACCCTCGGTTTCAAGGGTCACGGTTACATTATCGAGAGCTACTTCCCGCCCATCCAAGAGTTTCAAGAGCTCATCCAGATCCCCGGCCACCAAATCGACGACGTTTTCTGCCACCGCCACATCCGCGGTGATGCTGACGCTCTCTCTGATAGCCTTCTCGACCCAGTCCTGATTTCGTCCCCTCTCTTTGGCAATGCTCCTCACATAGGCGACCATATCATTGACCACCTTCTCGGACATGGTCTTGTCAATTTCCTTACCACCGGCGCTCACAGGGTGAGCAGCACCTATGTTCGTCTGAGGGGCCATCGCTGCGACATGAGCCGCAACGGTAATCATTACCCCGGCCGATGCTGCCCTCGCGCCTCGAGGTGCCACGTACACCACAACGGGGATAGAGGAGTTCAATATGGACTTCACGATAGTCCTCATAGAGGTATCGAGGCCGCCGGGTGTATCCAACCTGATGATGACCAATCCATACCCCTCGTTTTGGGCTCGTTCCAGCCCCTTTTTCACGAATTGGGCTGTGCCTGGATTAATAGTGTTCGCAAGCTCAATCACCATGGCATCTCCCTTCTCTGCATGAGCACCGCGGGTGATGAGCGCTACGGTGAATGCAATGAAAAGAATGGCAACAATAGACTTTCTCATTTCTTTCCTACCCTTGAACCTCCCTTGGGTTTGCAAGCCCCAGTTCCTTCATGATCCCTTGGACATCCTCCCACACCTGCCGCTTTGCTTGTGGATACCGCAACAAATACGCAGGGTGATAGGTGGGCATCAGGGGGATCCCCATAAATGAGCACCATCGACCCCTGTCCCGGGTGATCTTCAGGCTCTTATCCACCAAACTCTGCGCGGATATCCTTCCAAGGCTACAAATGACCTCCGGCTGAATGAGGGAGATCTGCGCCCTCAGAAAGGGAAGGCATGTCTCTATCTCATCGGCCTCAGGATCCCTATTGCCGGGAGGATGGCACTTCACGATGTTGCAGATGTATACCTCATCTCGTGTGAGGCCCATGGCTCTGATAATATCGGTTAATAGCCTGCCCGCTTGTCCCACAAAGGGCCTCCCTGTTTGATCCTCATCCATCCCGGGGGCTTCGCCTACAAACACGAGCCTGGCGCGTGGGTCTCCCTCGCCAAAGACGACATGTTTTCTCCCCTTGCACAGCTTGCACCGATGGCAATCGCCTATGAAATGCTCCAGTTCCGAAAGGCTCTGGTACGGAACAGACCCAGATGAGGGTAATGGATTTAGGTGAGGCCCCCGCTCAAGATAGGCACGGTTTCTGCTGGACAGATACGGTGCCTCCAATCCGATCTCACGATCATAGAGCAACTGTCGTCTTGCCGCAGCTACGATATCCGCTATCTCCTCTCTTGCACTCATACTCCCCGTAAATCCTTTATCCTGTCGAGAATTTTATCTGCCACGGCCTCCTTTGACATCAGGGGGATCTGCTGTTCATTGCCATCCCTGTCTAGTATCCTGACTTCATTCGAGTTAACCGCAAATCCCCGATCGTCCTTGGACACATCGTTGAGCACGATCAGATCCAGGTTCTTCTTCTTGATCTTTTCCACCGCCCTTGCCACATGCTCCGTTGTCTCCGCAGCGAAACCAACGAGCAGCGTAGCTCCCTTGCCTCTTCCGAGCTCTGCGAGTATATCCGGTGTTGGCTCTAGTTCCATCGATGTGGTGACATTCGGCTTCTTCTCCTTGTGCGCTGCCTTTCTGCGAGGCCTATAGTCGCTCACTGCGGCCGCCTTGATAACCACATCCTTATCCTTGAAATTAGCCACAACGGCCTCCCGCATCTCCTCGGCCGTTTGCACGTGTATGGTAGTGACACCCCGCGGTTGCTCGAGATACGTGGGCCCGCTCACCAAGGTGACCTCCGCACCTCTCCTTTGTGCTGCTCGCGCCAATGCATAACCCATCTTACCCGTGGACCTATTGGTCAATATCCTCACCGGATCGATGTACTCAATCGTAGGACCCGCGGTAATAAGTGCTTTGAGTCCCTTCAGATCCCTATCGGAGAGGATGCAGGTAATTTCCTCAGCGATGGTTGATGGATCGGGCAGGCGACCCGTGCCCACAGACCCACTGGCCAACATCCCCTCATCGGGTTCCATGACGACGATACCTTGCTCCTTCAAGCTTTCCAGATTGGCCTGGACAATGGGATTTTGAAACATCTCCTTGTCCATTGCTGGGCACACGAGTACCTTGCACGTGGCCGCAAGAATGAGGGTAGAGAGGAAGTCATCACCAATTCCATGGGCGATCTTGCCTACTGTGTTCGCCGTGGCCGGGGCTATGGCTATGAGATCGCTCTTCTGTCCGAGTGATACGTGATCAAGCGTTATACCAGGCTGGGAGAACATATCCGTTATCACGCTCTTTCCCGAAAGCGTCTCAAAGGTGAGCGGACTGATAAAGTGCGTGGCATGTTTGGTCATAACCACCCTGAGCTCCGCACCTCGCCTTATCAAGAGCCGCACCAGTTCTGCGGACTTGTACGCTGCAATACTCCCCGTGATGCCAACAATTATCCGTTTGCCCTCGAGATCCTCCATACCGTATCACTCTTGTTCAGATCCCCGGAATGAAATAATCCGCGCTCATCATGTTATTTAAAGCCAAAAGAGCAGTTTTGGCAACAAAAATCTCACCACCTTCGGCCCCTCAAGGCCCGAGAACTCATGGGTATGGTAGCGAAATTTCTTCATAACGCAAAATCCCTACATCTATTTCACCTTTAACATTGATCTAAGATGATATGCAAATTGGCGCAGGGCGCAAGGCACAAGGTTATACGCCATGCGCCTTACGCCCTCAGCCTCATGGCGAAAGCTACCGAGGGCATGTCCTATTCTACTCGTAATGTATTGGTTTGAGGTGAAGCCTTACTCGAGTGTGATTGATTTGGCCTGGTTGCTGGAAGGCGCAGCATGTGTGGTTAATCGTTTAAGGCGGCTAAGAGCTCATCGTCTGACATATCGTGAAATTTGATAATCTTAATCCGGGAGCTATGCCCCGAAACGATCTCCATTCTCCCCTTGGCAATCTTGAGGTGTTTGGACAATAGGGCGATCAGATCCCTGTTCGCCAAACCATCAACAGGTGCTGACTTGACCTTCAGCTTCAAGGTATCGCCCTCAAAACCCACCACCTTGTTTATTGATGAGCGGGGTAGTACCGTAACCTTTAGAACCGCATCGCTCACTATCTACCGAGGCTTGCTGCGAACTGCGTCAAACTGTCAACCAGAAAGATCTGGATGAAGATAATAGCGAAGATCGCGATGATAGGCGAGAAGTCGAATCCGCCAAAGCTAATCGGTAGCCTCCGACGTATGTTGTATAGGACCGGCTCCGTCGAGGAATACAAAAACCTCACGATAGTGTTGTATGGATCGGGATTCACCCATGAAATGATCGCCCTTCCTATAATAAGCCACATGTAGATAGTCAGTGCAATATCCAAAATCCTCGCGATCGCAATCAGAAAATTCGCTACCACAAACATGCCCTTTCCCCCGAACAAATCGAGATGGTACGAGAACTATTATGGGAGATGTTAGAGCAGTCCATAAGCCGGGTTCTGTTCCCCGTGTCGGTCACCCTCTACGGGGCAATGGTCATTCATCTAGCCCCGCCGTTTCCGGCGGGATCAAGCGACCTACCCAAGGACTCGGGCGGGCAGCCCTCAAACGTCCTTCTATTTGGCCTTGCTCCAGATGGGGTTTACCGAGCCTCCGATGTCACCATCGGAGCGGTGAGCTCTTACCTCGCCTTTTCACCCTTACCCAATCAAATGTATCGATCACCTGAGAGGGCGGTATATTTTCTGTGGCACTTTCCTTCCCGTTGCCGGGACTGGGCGTTACCCAGCATCTTGCCCTGCGGAGCCCGGACTTTCCTCCCTTCTATGATAACCATAGAACAGCGACCATTCGTCCTGCCCTAACATCACTCCATTTTCGATTGCCAATTGTCCATTTTCGATTGAGAACAAACTACTACGCTGAAAATCATTGAAGAACCTATAATTTACAATCGAAAATCGCAAATCTAAAATCAAAAATTACTCATTCCTCTTTATCTTCCCAATAGATAATCCTGGAACAATGGGGGCAAATCTGTGTGGAATCGCCCTTGAGTAACATATTATATTGCTGAGGGGGAATGCCGAGATGGCATCCCTGGCATACGGCATCTATTACGGAAACTACCACCCGGCCACTCAGCTGGGAACGCAACCTCTTGTACCTGCTCAAGAGACCCCCATCAAACTGTTGGGTCAACTCCTGTTTTTCCTGTGTAAGCGCTTGGACCTCCTTATCGAACTCCCTGGTCAAGTCCTCGAATTGCCGCTCTTGTGCCGTATACTCCCTTAGCGATTCCTCCCATAGCTCGTTGTTTCTTGCGCATTCGGCTTCCTGGAGCTCGATGTCCTCCATCCACTTTATCACCACGTCCTCCTTTTCATTGGTGAGCGCTTTGATGTCCGCAAGCTCCTTCATCACCGCCTGGTATTCCTTGTTCGACTTGACCTCATCGAGTTTCGCCCTGCTTTTTTTGTATTTTGCCTCTACCTCCTCCAACTCCCTCTCGATCTTTCTTCTCTCCTCCTTGAACTCCTCCAGCGTCGCTTGGTCTCCCTCGATGTCCTTCTTCAGGTGCTCAAGTTCCTGCCTTCGTTTCTCAAGCTCCTTTGGGATCTTCTGC
>QMLW01000164.1 GCA_003646935.1 Deltaproteobacteria bacterium | reverse complement strand
CCCTTATGGAGCGGAACCTCCATATACTTCACCGTCTGGTTCCACATATCCGCCCAATTGCCGTCCCTTGTGATCGGGACTGCATTGGCAATGCTTTCCCGATTTTTATATACGGCCTTTACTATCTTATAGATCACCTCTTCCTTGACGCCTGTGTGAGAATAGTCTCCGCAGGCATAGGCCAAACAGAGCACGGGTTCGGTCTGTCCCCTGTAGGTATTAGCGGGAAGCGTGAATTTTAGAGCATGTCTTGGCCATGCCTTCTCAAATTTGTTCAAATCATCCTCGGTAACCGGCAGGAACACGACGTCCATGGTTGATTGGATCTCAAGAATTGAGGAATCCAGCGGGCCAATCCGATAGAATGCGTCAACCGATCCGGCCTTCATCGCGTCGATTCCCGAGGAAATTCCCATTAGCTTATAGTCGGGTTTGATTCCCAACGACTCGAGAAACATCCTCGATAGTCGCCCACCAGTTGTTCCGGGACTCATAACATACGGTTTACCGTCGAGATCATAAATGCTATTAATGCCCCGGCCCTCTATTGCTACCTGGAGTACCGGCGCGACGTATCCGCCCCACAGTCCTCGCAGCTGGTCATCCTGCTTGTCTTTGAAATCCGCAATGCCCTTATAGCATGCATACGCAGCGAGGTTATGGGTTAGCCCGCATTGTACCAACCTCTTTCTGAGCCTGAGGATGTTATCTAAAAATCCTCCGGTCTCCATTGGCGAAAGGACGGCCTTGCCCTTGAGTTCCTTGTTCGCAGTGCGGCACATGGTTGCCAAATACGCGAATGAACCGATACGAGGCGATACTGCTCCCCATTTAATTCTCGCCACCTTTGCAGCAAAAACATCGCCCGTCATGAAAATGATGAGAATGAATGATACTGCTAGGATTATCCATTTTTTCTTCATGATTATTCCCCCTTTCTTTTATGTACTGTTCATGGCCATGGTCCCTTTACTCTTTCGTACCACCTCCTTTCAAAGGGTGCTGTCTAACGATTCCCGTATCCTCGATCTCTCGTATCTCTTGCTGGCTGTATCCAAGTTCGCTCAGCACCTCTTCAGTGTGTTCTCCTAAAACCGGCGGCATGCGCCTGATTTCTCCCGGAGTATCCGAGAGCTTGGTGGGGATGCCCAGCATCTTTATCCTTCCCCTCAACTCATCTTCCATTTCTACCACCATTTCCCGGGCCTTTGTCTGCTCGAGTTCAAGCGCCTCTTTTACCGTACGAACCTTACCGCAGGGGACATTTCCCTTTGTGAGAAGCTCGATCCATTCCTCGGCTGTTTTAGTACGGGTGATCTCCTCGATGATCTCTTTGATTATCGGCTCATTTTTGTTCCGGTCTTGTAGCGTCAAGAAACGAGGGTCTTTTATCAGATCGGGTCTGTTTATTACGTTGTTACAAAGGTTTTCCCACAGCTTTTGACTGCCGGCGCCGATTATAACGTGTCCATCCTTTGCAGCAAAGGTTTCATAGGGTGTTTGAAGGGGATGTCGGTTGCCTAGGCGAACTGGGGCCTTTCCTGTAGCGAAATATGTTCCTGCTTGATAGGTGAGAAGCGCCATCATCCCGTCCATCATGGCGCTGTCTACGCGCTGACCTTCACCTGTCTTTTCCCGAACATGGAGGGCAGCGAATATACCTATGAGCCCATAAAATGCCCCAATAAAATCGGTGAGCCCAACACCCACACGGGTTGGCACTTCAAATCCGGTTATATCCATGAACCCTGTGTCTCCTTGAACCACGACGTCGAAGCCCGACTTGGTCTTAAACGGACCCGTCTGCCCGTAGGCGGTCACTGAACAATACACGAGCCTTGGATTAAGGGCATGGACCTCTTCCCAGGACAGCCCCATCTTCCCCATCACCCCTGGACGGAAATTCTCGACCAGGACGTCTGCTCCCTTTATCAACTCCGTGGCGATACCTATGCCCTTGGCGCTTCTCAGGTCTAATGCGATGCTTCGTTTGTTCTTGTTCAGTGTTATGAAATAGTAGCTTTGCCCATCAATGAACGGCGGCCCCCATCCCCGCAACTCGTCTCCTTTGTCCGCTGGAGATTCCAGCTTTACAACCTCGGCCCCATGATCCGCCAACTGCATAGTGCAAAAAGGGCCGGCAACGAAGCGAGTGAAATCAACAACCTTTAATCCTTCCAAAGCTCTCATGCATTACCTCCTGGCTAGGTTAGGGTTCCTATATTTCTACAGGGAAATTGGATGCTGAAGAAATTGAAATTCATTGAAAGAAACCGAGTAACGGTACGTGGGTTCATTTTTGTAGAATAGATAATTGTATTCTTTGTATATGACATGTTATAATATTGTATGTCAAGTTAAATTTTTCAAATTTTACAATTGATTGACAAAACCAAAGGATTGATATAAAAGATGGGTGAATTATCTTCCTCCCCTTTCTGCTTTATTACAATTTGTTATGGAATTTTTGAAAAAGCCACATCTGAAACGCGTACCAAAGCTATCCGAACAGGTAGCAGAAATTCTGGCCTCTGAACTCGAAAGGGCCTCTATCCAACCGGGAGAAGCCTTTCCTTCAGAGGCAGAGTTATCTGAGCGGTTTGAGGTGAGCCGTACCGTGATCAGAGAAGCCCTGGCTCGCCTGAAGTACGATGGACTCCTGGAGTCTAGACAAGGAAGCAAATCCATAGTAGCACAACCAGGCTCCCAGCGTGCGTTTCGTTTGGACAGATTGGAAGTAACGGATTTAGCTAAAATTGGATATCTCTACGAGTTTCGAGCCATTTTAGAGAGCGCTGCTGCTGCGCTGGCAGCAAAACGCCGAAGCCAAGAGAACCCGGAGAATTTACGCAAGCATCTTGAGACGATGGAACAAGCAGTGAAGGATCATCTCGACGCTACAGCGGCAAATGTTGACTTTCATATGGAAATTGTGGAGGCAAGTGGCAATCCATTCCTCAAGGATTTCATGCACTTTTTTCGAGGAAAAATATGGGATCTTGTACAAGCTGATCGAGATTGCTCAAATCACCAAGGTCTCCCGCCCGAGGTGCAGCAGGAGCACGTGACAATATTCAAAGCCATTTCAGCAGAGGATTCAGATATAGCGAGAGAGGCAATCTTAACCCATCTCATAAATGCAGCCAGGCGCTCCGGCATCACCATATTCAACTCAGAATAGATTATAACCTTTGAACCCCTGAACCACTCATTCCAGCGTTTAACTAAAAGCGCGCAACGAGCTCCAGCACATCATCCTTGGCAACTGTTTCCAAATCAACAAACACATAGGTAGAGCATTCGTCACATTTTGCGTAATAGTCCGCCTTCTCATCATTCAACGTAATGTCTTTGATCCTCGGCCTTCCTCGAATTCGTACACTCATGGTAATGCCACTTGTGATCTCTTCATCTCCGGAATACCGGACAGTAACTCTCACGTGATGATCATCCAACATTGCCCTGTACGGGGTAAAGGGGGTCTCAAAGAAAGCACGCTTCGACCATATCTCCTTGCGCGAGGTACGCCGTTGACTCGCGTTTCTGCCCCGCGGGCCTATCCAGGCGAGGAAATCTCCGCTGAGAATCCTATTGGGATAACCGGGATAATGCTCCCATGGAGCGGTACGGTTTCCCCTCTCGAGCATGGATCTAATAACCGCTAATCCGCTTTGTGCGGTGTCACTAGGTGTGAGCACAAAATGATTTACCTCCATTCCAAAGTCTAAGGCATGGCACATAGCATAGAGCGCTCCATTCACGTGATTGTTAAATGCACATTCAGAGATTGCAGCTGCTTTTTTCCTCAAGTTTCGATAATGCTCGGTGGTGTGTAAGAGAAACGGATATCCGGCTGTGGCAGCGGCATGGAGCATTTCTCTAGCCATTTCCCGCAAGATGAACTGATCTTCTCCTGCGTGAGCGTTCTGATCAATGATCACCGCCTCTAAACCTCCCCAGTTCAACCCGCGTTTTTCCTTTCCAACGCTATGAACGTCCATTACCACGTCGGGTATGTATCTTTCTCCCAATGGCAGAAGAGACCGTGTTTCAAGGCCGGATAGACGATATGCCGGCAAGCCGAAGACCTCGCGAACGCACCCATCAGGGTTTGCTACCGGCACCACAATTACGTGTTGACGATTTCGAGTCTCCTCGGCTTCTTTTAAGGACAGCCATTCAAGAAGTGCTGGCCCAATCACACGGGTTCCTAATTCATCTCCATGTCTGCCAATAATAATGAGCGCAACTTCCTTCTCATCCAGCGGCAAATCACGAGCGGTAACATGGATGGCCCTGATAGCCCTTCCCTCGTCTGAATGGCCGATTATTTCGGCATGGGAAATCTCTTTATGGGTATTGATGTAATTCTCAATCCAGTCTTCTACTTCCTCGTACGACAAATATGATCTAAATTTCATTTTTTTTCCTTACAGCAGGCTCTCAATCGGGACATACTCTAGCCCGAAGGCATCGGCAACGCCCTGGTAGGTCACCTTGCCATTGACCACGTTGGCGCCTCGCCTGATCTCGGGGTTCTCCTTGAAGGCCTTTTTCCATCCCTTGTTCGCGATCTCGATTACGTAGGGAAGCGTGGCATTGGTGAGCGCCAGGGTGGAGGTCTTGGCCACAGCACCGGGCATGTTCGTCACGCAGTAATGCAGCACGCCGTCCACGGTGTAGGTCGGATCTGAATGGGTGGTGGGCTTCGAGGTCTCGAAGCAGCCACCCTGATCAATGGCTACGTCCACCATGACCGCCCCCCTCTTCATGGTCTTCACCATCTCACGGGTCACCAGTTTCGGGGACTTGGCACCTGGTATGAGGACGGCTCCCACCACGAGGTCGGCCTCCTTAATGAGCTTCCGGATGGTTGCGGGGCTGAACATCACGAGAAAGCAGTTGCTGGGCATGACGTCGCTCAGGTAGCGAAGCCTGTCGAGATTTATATCGAGCAGGTACACCTTGGCTCCCAGGCCGCAGGCCGTTTTGGCCGCATTCGTTCCTACCACACCGGCACCGATTACGATCACCGTTGCAGGAGCGACGCCCGGCACGCCGCTCAGCAAAATGCCCTCGCCTCCCTGGGCCATCTCCAGGTACTTGGCTCCCTCCTGGATGGACATCCGTCCCGCCACCTCGCTCATCGGGGTAAGCAGCGGCAGGGATCCATCATCCTTCTGAATCGTCTCGTAGGCGATGTTGATGGATCCGCTCTCGATCAGGGCCCTGGTGAGCTCCTCAGATGAGGCAAGATGGAGGTAGGTGAAGATGATCTGCTCTTCCCTGATGTGCCCATACTCCGCCGGAAGGGGCTCCTTCACGTGCATGATCATATTCGCCTTGGCGTAAACTTCCTCGGATTTGTCGATAATCTCCGCACCAGCGCTCGCATATTTTTTGTTGCGAAATCCGCTCGCACCGCCGGCATGCCTTTCAACGAGCACCGTGTGCCCGTGTTGGCTCATTTCCTCCACGCCCGCGGGGGTCATGGAAACCCTGTTTTCCTCGGCCTTGATCTCCTTTAAAATCCCTATACT
>QMLW01000163.1 GCA_003646935.1 Deltaproteobacteria bacterium | reverse complement strand
TCTTGAGATCATCCTCGCTGAACATGTCCTTGCTCTCTCTTCTGTCGGAGATGGTATCGTAGAGGAAGGCACCCTTTGAGTCTACACCAGTTATGTATCGAACCTCAAGGCCGTGCTTGACGCCCCTCTCTGCAAGGTACCGCTCATAAAAGGTGGCATCGGTCTGCTGTGATGTCGCCCAGAAGAATGGGAGTTCGAAGTCCATGCCGTTTCTCTCGGAATATCCAACGCTGGGCGGCAAAAACCCAGTCTGTCTCTTCCTCTTTGCCGGAAAGATAATATAGGGGAAATACAGAAGGGGAACGCGCTTCACGAAAAAGGCCGCATGTTTTGCAGTGCCGTAGCCCTCAATGGTGACTTCCACCTCTGATCCCGTAATGGACCAGTCCGGCGACTCCCCGTCGCATGAGGTAATCCTGCAACCCTTGACGAAATAGGTTGAGGGGCCTGTTTTCCACATGTCTCGACCGCGGATGTAGAAATGATTGGTACCCAGAAAGAGACTCCCCCTCAACAGGTACGCTGTCCCGTCATTGAGATTAAAGGTTCCCCTCTCACATCGCAGGATATGGCCTGCCGACGAAAGCCGGACGTTTCCCTCTGCCCTTACAAACGCTGATCTCCTGTTATAGGTCACCCTATCGGCCGTAAGGATTTGGTCTTCCCTGGAAATAATGACCGTTCCCTCGGCTACGAAAAGGTCATCGTCTGCCAGGTTCACTATCTTATCAGCGGTAATATGCCAGGAGCGTGGTGGTTCCTCGGCGCTACACCGTGCCCCTGCTGTGAAAAATATAAAAAGGAGCATTGCGGTCATGAACAGTATCCGGCACCTGATCACTGGCAAACCGCCCTCAGCGTGACGCAGGGCTTCGTGTATTTTAGAGGAGGTGTGCATTGTTCCGTAGTCTCACCTCGAAGAGTATTGTTTCCTCTTATCAAGGATATGCATGCAATCAGCGCACGTATCGAGCAGGTACTAATCATCGAATCTGATCGTGCTACCGCTATTCAACCATGCTCTCTTGGGTATCGCGTGGGATCCAGGCATGACTTCGCCTCACCAACGGTGAACAGAGACCCGGTAATCAATATAAGATCTCTCTCACCAGCCAGATTTCGGGCCCTTTCGATGGCAGCAGATAAAGGAACCCTAACCTCACCGGTCGAACCAAGCTTCTCCGCCGCCTGCAAGAGCAGCTGGGGTTCGGACGCCCGGTAGTAGGCAGGCCTGGTAAAAATCGTCTTGCTGGCCAGGGGCAATACCTCACGCAAGATAGGCGAGATCTCCTTATCCGCCATGATGCCCACCACTAACACGAGGTCTTTAAAGTCAAAATCCCGCTTTATTGAATCCGCGAGCGACCTCATAGCAGCGATATTATGCGCACCATCGAGGACGATCATTGGCCTGGCGGAGACGATCTCGAGCCTTCCAGGCCATAGGGGATCGGCAAGCCCCAATCGGATATCATCTTCGGAAGCCGCGATCCCTTTTCGCTTGAGTATCTCCAGAGCCAAGAGGCATAAAGCAGCGTTCCTGTACTGGAATCTCCCCTTAAGACCGAGCGCCAGCTTGGGGTAGCTATCCCGTAATCCATAGTATCCCAGATGGCCCGACGGCAACCTCTGATAGCGCGCGTCGCGGCCTATTCTCCAGCATGGAGCGCCTCTCTCATCGCACAGCGCTTGAATAAGCCGCTTCACGGGCGTCTGGTTGACGGCGGTCACCACATCAATCCCCGTCTTTATTATCCCGCCCTTCTCCCTCGCAATGTCGGTGATGGTATTGCCCAGAAATTGGCGGTGCTCAAGCCCGATATTGGTTATCACCGAGACCATGGGAGTAATGACATTGGTGGCATCGAGGCGTCCACCCATTCCAGCTTCGATAATGCCGATATCAACGTTGTTGCGGGCAAAATAGATGAGCGCCATCGCGGTGGCCATCTCGAAAAAGGTGGGCGGTTCCCTCTTATCCACCGCCGCGTCGATTTCATTCATCAGTGCGGCTGCCTGATCCCTCTCGATACAAACCTTGTTGATCCGAAACCGCTCGGTAAAGCTCACCAAGTGGGGTGATGTGTAAAGGCCCACCGTAAGGCCCGATTTCAGCAGGATGGCCTCCAACATGGCCCCTACCGATCCCTTGCCATTGGTTCCAGCGATATGGATGTAGCGCTGACCAAGGTGGGGGTCTTTAAATGCCCTCAGAAGATTGGAGGTCTTCGAGAGCCCGAATTTAATCCCATACTTCTGGAGGCTATACAGCCTGCTGAGCGCCTCTTCATATGAGGAACCGCGGCCATCAGCACCTTTAGCTTGACTTACCATCGGCCAACTCTACAATAGTACGTTCAGGTATCCATGTCCTCGAAGAATCAAGTTAAGTAGTTGATATGCTAAATGATTGTGCGAGGTTCGGGGCATGATACTAAAAATACCAAGCAGGCACAATCGATATTTCACGAATGGTAAAAAGGGGGAGAACCATGGCGCGGGTTGACACGGGCCTGGATCGATTCATAGAAGGATATTGGAGAAGGTTCAAGGGGCAGTCGCTGGGGCTTCTCGCAAATCATGCTTCGGTAGACCGCAATCTCGTGAACGCAAAGGAGGCAATCTCCGCCCTCCTTCCCGGACAGCTTAAGGTCCTCTTGGGGCCACAGCATGGGTTTTGGGGTGAGGACCAGGACAACATGATCGAGACAGAAGATAGCATCGATCCCGAGCTCCGTATTCCCGTGATAAGCCTCTATGGTTCCAAAGCAGACAGGCTGCCCACCATACTGGAGAGCATAGATCTCCTAATTATTGACCTTCAGGACGTAGGCACAAGGGTATACACCTTTATCAGCACCATGCTCCAATGCCTCAAGGATGCCGCCAAAGCGGGGAAAGGAGTGCTTATTTTGGACAGACCGAATCCCTTGGGCGGGGCAATCGTTGAGGGCAACCTCTTACGCAGGAAGTTCACCTCACTCGTGGGACCATTTACCCTTCCCATGCGTCATGGGATGACCATAGGAGAACTCGCGTATCTCTTCAATGACGCCCTAAAGTTAGGCTGCGATATTACCGTGCTGCCCCTCAAGGGATGGCAACGACACATGCTATGGAATGATGTGGGCCGGAGATGGCTCATGCCATCTCCCAACATGCCACTGTTCGCCACGGCCCAGGTATATCCAGGGCAGGTCATCTGGGAGGGAACAAATATCTCCGAGGGCAGGGGAACCTGTCGGCCATTCGAGATATTTGGAGCTCCCTTTATAGATCCCGTCAAGGTGAAGGAAGGCCTGCCCCCTCAATATCTCACTGGCTGTTGTCTACAGGAATATTGGTTTCGGCCAACATTCAATAAGTGGGAGGGGAAGCGCTGTGGCGGTCTTATGCTCCACGTGCTGAACCCTTACGAGTATCGTCCCTTTCAGACATCGGTTGCCTTGCTCAAGGCAGTAATGGAGGTCTTTGTTGATGATTTTTCGTGGCGGCAGCCACCGTATGAATATGATTTCGATCGTCCCCCCATAGACCTCATTTTCGGAGATTCCTCCATAAGGATGGCCTTAGAGGGTGGCATCGGTGTTGATGAACTGCTCGATGATTGCTCTCAAGGGCTGGAGGCTTTTCTGGAGGTCAGGAGGCCATACCTCGGATATGAAGAGTAGAGCACAGATAGTCTGGATCATTTGCCCTCTATCGAGTCCTTTGAAGTCTCTTCTGCGCGATCTCTGCCTCCCTTGTCTTCGGAAATTCCTTCACCAGTTTCTTGAACACGAGGTCTGCAGTTGTTGGATCTTCTATCTTCTCAAAGGCTAATCCCTGGTGTAACATGGCGACAGGAACCTTGTTTCCCTTGGGATAGTCATTAATGACCTTTTGATAGGCCAAGATCGCCTGCTCATACTCCCCTTGAGCCCTATACGATTCTCCTATCCAGAAATGGGCGTTATCGGCAAGCTGGGATTCAGGATACCGCCTGAGAAAGTCGTTGAAATCCGCCATGGCTTCCGTGTGCCGACCATCCCTATAATATCCTAGTGCCCTATCATATAGTTCTGATTCCGTAAGCTCTCTCTGCTGAGGAGCGGGACTTTCAGTTTCTCCTTTTTGCTCCGGTGGAGAGCTCTTCTCCTGAAGAGCATCCTGCTTCTTTGCCTCTATCTCGGCACTGACATAATCCTCAAGGACTTCAAGCCTCGATCTAAAATCCTCGGTGATCAACCTGAAATCCTCCGTGATCAAGGAGAGCTCATTCAGTTGGGATGCCATGACATCTGTTTTGGTTGTATCCTTCTCTATAGTGCTTTTTATCAGGTAATTGTTCTCCTCTATCTGGCCGGTCAGAACCTGGATATTCTCCCTCACCCCGAGAAGATCCGCTTGAAGTTGAGCGATAGTCGTGCGAAGGGAGTCCTGTTCACTTTTTATCACCTCTAATGCTTCCTGGCGTTTTGCCTCCTGCTCCGTGTCCCGTGCCTTGAGCATCTCCTCATGCTGTGCTATCCATGCCTTGAACGTCTCCTCCAGTTGTGTCCGCTTTGCTTCCTTAATCTCAAATGACCGCTCCAGCTCCCTTATCTTTTTATCTTGCTCCGTGTCCCGTGCCTTGAGCATCTCCTCCAGTTGTGTCCGCTCTGCTTCCTGCAATTCTCTGGTCTTCACGAGCTGCTGTTCTAATTCGCTCTGCCTGGAATTTTGTTGCGTAATCAGCTCCTCAAACTCGTTCAGCTTATACTCCAGCTCACCGATTGCCATGCGGAGTTCCCACTGTTCATCCTCGTGTTCCTTGAGGATCTCCTCGAGCTCCCCGATGATTCTTTCCGACCGTTCCCCGTCCTCCTTAGTCTGCCGGTAGAGGGCATTCACCTGCTTGTTGAGGTGCACCATGTCTTTCTGGGAAGCACAGGAAGCTACGCAAGCGAAAAGAAAGCAAATCAAAAGAACCGCCCTCATGAAAACAGATGTCACCCCTCTATCCTTTTGCCTAACCCGCGGCATTCCCCATAACATCTCTAAAAGCACCGGGATCCCTCCCTATTGATATGTGGAGTGCGCGCAATAGCTATTAGAATGAGCACTCGGCCCTAGCTGAGAAGGCCCTGGGTTTCGGATACCTACGTGAGGGCTACTTTTTCATGAGAACGAAATCATCGCGTCTGTTCTGAGACCACGACGCTTCGTTATGTCCCACAGCGAGGGGCCTCTCCTCACCATAGCTTATGGTTTCTATCCTGTCAGGTGAGATTCCAAGTGAAATCAAGTAGTTCCTCGCACTGTCAGATCTTCTATCTCCCAAGGCGAGGTTATACTCATTGGTGCCCCTCTCATCGCAGTTGCCCTCGATCCTCAGATTGTATTCCGGAAATTCCCTCAGGAATTCCGCCTTCTTTGCGAGAACGGGTCTATACTCGGGCCTGATAAAAGATCGATCAAAATCAAAATAGATCGCCTCTGCCTCAACTTGCGCAGCCATCCTCTCTCGATACGCTGCTTCTTCATCAAAAGCGGGAGCCGCTGCCTTCTCCTCTACCGCCGGCTTCTCCATGACTACCTTTTCCTCTAC
>QMLW01000162.1 GCA_003646935.1 Deltaproteobacteria bacterium | reverse complement strand
ATGTTCTATATCCTCGCTATAGTCCTGCTCATCCTGTTTCTGAGCGCGGCAATCAAGGTCCTCAGGGAGTATGAGCGGGGCGTGGTGTTTCGATTGGGAAGGGTTATCAACACCAAGGGACCCGGGCTTATTATCATCATCCCGGTGGTGGATAAGCTGGTGAGGGTGAGCCTCCGTCTGGTGGCCATGGATGTGCCTCCCCAGGATGTGATCACCAGGGATAACGTGTCCGTGAAGGTGAACGCGGTGATCTACTTCCGGGTCATGGAGCCCAATAGTGCCGTTATCGAGGTGGAGAACTACCTCTTTGCAACTTCCCAAATGGCACAGACAACCTTGAGAAGTGTGTGTGGACAGGTGGAGCTGGATGAGCTCTTATCAGAGCGGGATAAGATCAATACCAGGTTGCAGGCGATACTCGACAAGCACACCGATCCCTGGGGGATCAAGGTATCCAACGTGGAGGTGAAGCACATCGACCTGCCCCAGGAGATGCAGCGGGCCATGGCCAAACAGGCGGAGGCAGAACGGGAGCGGAGGGCAAAGGTCATCAATGCCGAGGGCGAGTTTCAGGCCGCCACCAGGCTGGCGGATGCAGCCGGCAAGATCCAGGATTTCCCCTATGCCCTCCAGCTGCGTTACCTTCAGACCCTACGGGAGGTGTCGGCTGAAAACAACTCAACCACGCTGTTTCCCATTCCCATCGATTTGTTTAAACCATTCATGAGAAAGGATACGGTCGAGTAAGAGTGGTCATAGTCTCTCGGTGCGAAAGGTCAGGTGTCCATGAGACCCACGTTGTTTTTCAGTAAGCCGACCGCCTGAGGGAGGCGAGAAACAGGAACAGGTTTTAGAGGCGCCTTTGAGATTAGCATCGATAGGATCGTGGGCGGCCCAGAGAGAGGTGAGCGTTAAGGGACCCCCTGGTGAGCTGGAAGAAACCGAAGTCAATGAGGTTGAGGAGCGGGATGAGGAGTTAGAAGAATCCCCCACGGAAGCGGATGATGCATTCACCACCGCTTCATCGGAGTCCCAGCAGGCTGCGGGCTCATCAAACGGGGAGGAGGGTACGCCGGAAGATCAACAGAACGAGAGGGAGGAATAGATGCCTAAACGCTCATGGACATTCACGCTGGGTTCCGCGAGGCAGGTGCTGTGGAACATGGTGCTCATTGCCCTGGGAAGCGTGCTCTGTGCGAGCGCCATTAATGGGATTTTGATTCCCCAGGGATTTGTAAGCGGGGGCATCATGGGATTCGCCATCATTATCCATTACCTGCTTCCCTCTCTGCCAGTGGGCTGGCTCTACTTTCTCCTTAACATTCCCATTTTTGCCCTGGGCTATGTGTATGTGGGACGTCGCTTTTTCCTATACAGCATTGCAGGGATGGTTATATTTTCGGCGGCCGTGCTTTTTCTCCGGGTGGGCATGCCAATCCATGATAAGATCCTAAGCGCCATACTGGCTGGCATTATCACAGGGGTAGGATCGGGGATCATACTGAGGTCTCTTGGATCTGGCGGGGGAACGGATATATTGTCCGTTATCCTGCTAAACCGCTTCTCTATTCGTTTAGGGAGCACGGTTCTTGCCTTTAATGGGTGCATACTGCTTTGTGCGGCGCTTCTCTTCTCCCTGGATGCCGCGCTGTACACGTTGGTGTTCATGTACGTGAGCACAAACATCCTTAATCTGGTGGTAACAGGTCTGAGCCAGAGAAAGGCAGTCTACATCATCTCAGCACAATGGGAGAGGATCACCCAGGAGATTTACGAAAAGATACAACGGGGAGTTACCATTATGCGAGGTCAGGGAGGATACACCGGCCAGGAGCATCAAATCCTTTACACGGTGATCACCTTCAGGGAGCTTTCAAGGCTCAAGCGCCTGGTCAATGCCATAGATCCCGACGCCTTCGTGGTAGTAACGGACACCCTCGAGGTAATGGGGCAGCGCATCGGCAATCAGCCCCACTGGTGAGCCCTCAGCGCTTCTCCCTCGCCTTCCCGTCCCATACCTGGATGCAGAGTATATCCTGGTATAGGCTCCTGAACTGTCGAAATCCCGTCTTGAATTCGTTGACCAGCCGACCCAGATCGACCTTGATGGGATCAGGCTCCATAACCTTCTTGAGCCCGAACATGGGCACGGTACGGCTGCCCCTCACCGCCTTCCACTCGGATTCATGCTGCTCCATGAGCACGAATAGGGTGTGCACCACCTGGCGGAACATGGGCCCGAGGGATTCTGCCGGGTCCTTGGCGTCGTGGCTCTTCACGCCCAGGTTGGACTGGCAGATCTTGAAGTTGTTGGTGATGGCGTTGGTGGTCATCCATACATCGATGCCGTAGCGGGCCACATCGGTTTCCCACACATCTTGCTCTATGTAGTAGGCACCCAGGTTCCCCTCAAAGGCAAAATCCCCGCCTATGGGCTGGCGAATCCGAAGCCCGTACAGGGCGCGGATTCGATCTCCTCGATCCTCTTCGAGGTGTACCTTCTCAGCGCGATATCATACGTCATGTTTATCGCTCCTTTTTGAGATTACCTATAAAGCAATACAATGATCTAGTCCAAAACATACTTTATTTTGAGCCCCGTTAAACTGAAGACGAGTATTGGAGATAGTAAGGTTATCCATTGCCGTTCTTGATACCTTTGTTGCGAAGGCTCCCTAAACCCATGAACAGTGTGCAGCTTGACACGTACCTTGGGCCACTATATTATACTATACGTAAGTGCAGGTTATTACAGGCGTAACAGATTACAGGGGCACGCTTAATCAATGATACCATAAAGGGAAAGGGGTTCAATTATTTCTGAATTCTCACAAAAAAGCGGCCGCATTAGCACATTCCATATCCTTCGCCCCGAAACGAGGCATTTGAGGTCCCAACTCAAGCTCCACTCTCGGTGGAAGAAGACGGTCCTGATCATCCCACTGCTGGCCAGCGAGTACACGGATCCCTCCAATCTTCCCGTGTTCAGAAACATCCTCAGGCACCTCAGAAGGATGGCCTACCTTTCGAATATTGTCTTCGGCCTTGATAAAGCTACTGAGGGTGAGGCCTTTCAGTTGAGGGATCTCATACAGTCCATGGGACTAAAGAACTACCTCATCCAGTGGAACGATGGGCTGGGCTTCAGCAGCATTTACAGGCAGCTCAATGAGGCGGGATTCAACATCAGCGAGCCTGGCAAGGGCAAGAACATGTTCATCAGCTTCGGCATCGCGATTGCATTAGGAGCGGAATCGATAGGGCTGATCGATGCAGACATCAGGACATTCAAGGGGATACAACTTGATCGGCTATTCTATCCCATAGTGGTGCTCAACTACGACTTCTCAAAGGCCTACTACGCGAGGATCTCAGAGAGGGGAGAGCTCTACGGCAGGGTGAAGCGGCTGCTGTTGGATCCCCTGTTGCTTTCCCTTAAGAGGAAGTTCACGGAGACAAAAGAGGAGAAGATGCTCCGCCTGATAGACTTCCTGTTGGGCTTCAACTACCAGCTCTCAGGTGAGGTGGCGTTCCACGTGGATCTGCTCAAGAAGATGCGCTTTGCTACCAACTGGGGAGTGGAGATCTTCACCCTGATAGAGGTGTATCGCAAGGCCTCTTCCCCCGCGCAGGTCATGTTCAGCGATGAGTCCTTCGAGCATAAGCATCAGGAGGTATCAGCGGAGGATCAAACCAAAGGCCTCAACCGAATGGCCATCGATATTGTAACCACCCTGATGAATGCCCTAATCATCGAGGAGGGACTGGAGATCTCCGACACCTTCTTCAGGGACCTAGCCATTACGTATCAGGCCGTTGCCGAGGATCAGATCAAGAAATATTCTGACGACGCGCGCTTCAGCAACCTCAAGCACGACCGCGATGAAGAGGAATATCTCGTCAAGGAAGTCTTCCACCATTCGATCCTTCAGGCTGGCGAGGTTCTGTCTGCACCGTATAGAATGACGGAGAAGTTCTTGAGGTTCGTCACCACCTACCCCGAATTTAAGCCCTTCCTTAAACAAGGCCTCGCAGAGACCATCCTGGAGGTGGAACAAAAGACCCAGAGGAGCATCTTCGAGATGCCGCAGACCGTGTCATGGGAACGCGTGGAGAATAAGCTCCCACGAATATACTATGACCTGATCGATGTGGTGGAAGAGGAGAAAAGGCGCTTTTCTTGATTGGAATTCCGTGGTGGTGTATGAAGGCCAAGATCAAATATAAGGTAGTTCCCAATATCCCCAAGGAAATTGATACGTTGCAGCGCCTGGCGTATAATCTGCGCTTCAGCTGGAAGGATGAGATCCAGGGCCTCTTTCAGATGATCGATCCGCGGCTGTGGGAGGAATGTGGACATAACCCGGTTCTGTTGCTGGGTCTTGTCAGTCAGGAACGGCTCAATGAACTGTCCCGGGACCATAACTTCCTTGCGCAGCTGGAGCGGCTGACCCAGAACGTTGACCGCTACATCTCACAGCCCCGTATCCTTGCGGAGGATTACTACCCCGAGATGCCCTTTCAGGCGGCCTATTTCTCCGCGGAGTTCGGCATGACCGAATGCCTGCCTATCTACTCAGGGGGCATGGGCGTGCTCGCCGGAGATACCATAAAATCAGCCAGTGATTTAAACGTGCCCTTAGTCGGCATAGGCCTCCTCTACCAGGAGGGATACTTCAGTCAGTACCTCAGCGCCGATGGCTGGCAGATGGAGACCTATCCGATGAATGACTTTGATACCATGCCGGTCACCCTCGTGAGGGATGAAAAGGGTCGACCCCTCACCGTTTCAGTGGACTTCAAGGGGCAACCGGTACAGATCCTCATATGGCGCATCGACGTGGGTAGAGTGCCCCTCTATATGCTTGACACCAATGTAGGGTCCAATCCACCCGAGTTTCGCAGAACCACGGCCCAGCTTTACGGCGGTGACCGGGAGATGCGGCTCAGGCAGGAAATCGTCTTGGGGATCGGCGGGGTTCGGGCCCTCAAGGCCCTGGGGATTGAGCCGACCGTTATCCACATCAACGAAGGTCACTCGGCTTTTTCCGCCCTCGAGAGGATCAATATCCTGAGGAAGGAGAAGGGCCTCTCCTTTGACGCCGCGCGAGAGGTTGTTCTGGCCACCACGGTCTTCACCACGCACACGCCCGAACCTGCCGGAAACGACCTCTTCGATCCAGAGCTGCTCCGTGGGTATTTCGAGGAGTACGCAAAAGAACTGGGGATCAACTTCAAGGTCCTGTTGGGCTACGGGCGTCTCGATCCTCATAATGGATCCGAACCCTTTGGTGTGAGCACCCTTGGACTTCGGCTCTCTGCATACACCAATGCGGTAAGCCGGCTTCATCGACAGGTCTCCCAGGCCATGTGGCAGAAGGTCTGACATCACCATCCGGTGGAGGATGTGCCCATCGATTACATCACCAACGGTATCCACGTGCCAACCTGGATCTCAAGGGATATGGCCGCGCTTTTCAATCGCTATTTAGGGCCGGATTGGGCAGAGGATCCGGATAATGAGAGGGTGTGCGAGCAGGCGGAACAGATTCCGGACCCGGAGCTCTGGCGGACCCATGAACGATGCAGGGAAAACCT
>QMLW01000161.1 GCA_003646935.1 Deltaproteobacteria bacterium | reverse complement strand
TGCCAGGGTAGTCAGGATAGGAGCGAAGCGTTCCTCGATGTCTGGCACATAGAGCAGCGAGTCCGCATACCGCCTGAACCGCTCCTCTCCCTCGGTGGCGATCACGATGGTGGTGGCCTTATGGGCCTTGAATATGGCGGTATCCTTGATAATATCGTTGATCACATTGCCCTTGTTCCCCGCGGCGCATACCACGATGAGCGGCTCTGAGGACAGATCGATGTGCTTCTTGTCCTCGACCACGTCGGAGGAGATTGTCTTGTAGCAGAGCTCGCTCGACTTTATCCTGACCTCATCAGCGGTTATCTTGTTGTAGCCGCTGCCCACAACGGCCCAATACTTTTTGGTGGGGGCGTAGGTGTTGGCGGAACGGGCGATCTCCTCTTCCCGCTCGAGCACCTTTTTCATGAGCGAGGGGATGCGCATGAGACGTTGGAGTTCGCCGAGGATGAGATCATCATCCATGGCTCCGAGTAATTGTGCCAACGCTAGCCCGAGCATGCCCCCTGCCGCAATCTGGGAATAATAGGCCTTGGTAGAGGCCACGGACATCTCAATGTCCCTTCCCGTGCTCGTATACAGCACGCCATCTGCCTTGAAGGTGATATCCGAATCACGCCTGTTGACGATTGCCATGGTGTGAGCACCTCGTTCCCGTGCCATGTCAACGGCCATATTGGTATCCGTGGTGGTGCCCGATTGGGTAATGGCAATCACGAGGGTGTCGTGAAGATCCTCGTTCGTAAGCTCTCCGCTAAACTCTGAGGCCTTGAGGGGGGCGATGTACAGGGTGCGATCCGGTAGGTAGGCCTTGACGAGTTCCGCGCATCCACAGGCAGCGATTCCCGCTGTTCCCTGGCCAATGAACAGGATTCTCCTTATTCGCCCGCCTTGAAATGCCTCCTTTAGGCTCGGCGTGATAGCGGTGTTCCCTAAGACCGATACGGGATGAGGGCTCCCGTTTTCTTGGGCTATGCTCCAGGCCCCTTGAATGGTCTTTTCCACCGATTGAGGAGATTCATAGATCTCCTTGAGGAAAAAGTGGGAGAAGTTACGGCGGTCTATATCCCGGGTGGTAATCTCGGTCCTGTGTATGCTTTCCCGTGTGAGCCGGATAGGGCTGCCATTGTAGTGAAATGCCTTGATCCCGGGGAGCTCACCGGGTGAATCCTGGCCCAGGATAACGATCTGCCCGCCGTTTTTCCCGCGCTGACCATCGACCCATCCTTCGCTATCCAGCTTTATGTATCGGGAAGTCTCCTCAACGAGACCGTAGATCTCCGAAGCGACGATGTAGTGTTCTTTTGCCAGGCCCACAAAAAGGGCCTGGCCGCTTCCCCTCAGGGCGAGGAATAGCTTCCCCGGGGCCAGGTCGGTATGCATGGCTATGGCGTGGGAGCCCGTGAAGTCATTGACCGCTAACCTGAATGACTCCTCAATGCTGTGGCCGCTGCGGTAATAGTTCTCCACCTGAAGCGGTATAATCTTGGTATCGGTGGTGATCTGCCCGGGTATAGAACGGCCTGTGTCGTTTTCAAAGGCCTCTTTCAAGGCCTCATAGTTATCGATATCTCCGTTGAGACACACGTGAATAGTTCCGGCCGAGCCCTCACGTGCAAGCCCGTTCTCATGGTACTCGAGGATATTGTCAACGGGGTGACAGTTGGGTTCGCTTATTTCCCCCACAGAGGCCCAACGCGTGTGTGCGAGCATGGTCTGGTAGATGCTGGGATTGGCGATAAGGAGCTGAAGGATACCGTCGCCGTGAATCTGTTCTCTCAGGTATCGTACGTTGTCCCCCAGGTGGCCTATTTGTGCAGCGATCTTATAGGTGAAGGTGATGGAGGCGGTTTCCTGAGCGTTATTGACGGTAATGTGCCTGTTGAGCAGGATGGTGCCCTCTTGGCGGGCATGAAACTCATCTAACCAGCCTCTCTTGGCTACCTCCTCCTCGAACACGCGAAAGACCGCTTTCTCAAGCACGGTAATAAGCGAGATACCGGCAGAGTCTCTGCCCCGCACCTCCAATCGATCGATGTTGTTGAGCAGCGTGTTGATGTGCTTCAGCTGCCGAAAGGCGGGGAGGTCGATCTCATTTAGAGCACTATTGGAGAGACCCTCTATCTTCTCCAGGTTCTTTACTATCTCCTCGGCTATGCACCAGTGTAGATCCCTGAGCTGTGTTACCCTGTTGATGATAACCTCGTTTTCCTCAAGAGGAAGGAGGCCCAACATTCGGTGGTGTTGGTCTTGCTCCTCGTCGATCAAGGTGCCCAGGACACGGGAGAACTCCTGGAGCTTTTCCCTGAGGGATGCATCCTTGAAGAGGGTGTAAAGGGTATCGGGGTCTTTCAGGCCTTGTATCAGGTCGCCTAGTTCCGTGACCGAGGCCTCTCCTCCGAGGTAGTGCTTCGCAAGCCCGGATGCCCCTTTGATTTTTTTTAGGGCATATTTCCTCATCTGAAGGATCACGGATTCCAAACGTTTCATGGGGATTTTTGGGGGCGTGGCTCCCTCTTTTTTGTAGGTTATAATGCCCGTGATCCCACAGTTAAGCCGGCACCTGTATACGGGGAAGAATATGATGGCGTTGGCCCCAACGCCGTTGACGCTTTTGGCGAAGTAGACCTTAGGAACGCGTGGATTCCCCGTAAAGCGTTTTTTGATCTTCTCTAAGAACATGTATGTTGCCTTTTGGGTTTCCCTGTCCCCCAGTTACAGCGGACTGGCCTTCTCTGGCTTCAGGATCCCCGGGCATCCTCCCTGAACCCTAGCAGCATGGAAAGGCAGCAATGGATAATCGAAGGCCCCTATCCCAGGGAGTGCTGCGCGGGCTGCAGCAGCGGGAAACAAGGGCAAAGAAGGAGATGGACTACCTACCGGATAGGGGGAAGCCCTGATTCTCTAAAAGCCGGCCTATCCGCTCATATCCTCAAGCTCAATACCTCGTTTGGCAATAGCATCCCTGTTATATAGTGCCCCTTTTGCGGCTGCCCTATCGATTACATAGATCACGCTCCTACCTTGTTGGGAGCATATCTGCCCATAGGATATGGGCACCTGTGGCGATGGGTCATGGAGAAGGGATTCCGCTACCGGCTCTTGCTTGCGCACCCCATTGGCCAACAGAAGCACCGTGCGCGCACTGTACACCAGCTCAGCTCCCATGGAGAAGGCGTACCAAGGACACTCCTGCTTGCTGGAGAAGTGGCCATCCTTCACGGCATTTTCCACGGTGTTCTCATCGAGCCTCACCAGGAGCATCTTGTTTCCCTCAAAGGGGATGCCCGCCTCATGAAAGGCGACATGACCGCGTCCCCCTACACCCACTACCTGGAGGTCGATGCCGCCCATGCTCGAGATCTTGCGCTCGTAGCCATCCAAGAGCTCCCTTCGAATCCAGGAGAGGTAGTCTGATTGTGCGGTTTCCTTTATGACGATGGCCTTTCCCTTATCAGCCCCCTGCTCCTCCCAGCCGTGTGGGTGGGTGTTGAGCTCGGTCAAAAGACGGCCCTGATCCACGAGCGTTCCCCAGGGGACATATGTCTCCTTGAATTTGACCTCAAGGAGCCCGAAGAGCTCCTGCACCATAAAGAAGCCGTAGCTCTCGGGGTGCAGGGCGCGCTGTTGAGCGTTGTCCCCCGGGAGTCCAATGTATTCATCGAGGTTAAAGCTCACGATCCTGGAGCAGTCGAACTCGCCCGCATTCGCCCTCTCGGCGAGATGTTTGTAAAGGCCCGTGGGCGTGTTGCCGGTTGCAAGGCCCAGCACAAAGGTATCCTTCCTCTTAAGGGTATCCTTGATGTCGTTTATCACAATCTGGGCTGCAACATCGCTCATGTGGCCGAAATCCCTGGTCACGATTACCTTGAAGGCCATGATAGTACCTCCCGTCCTATCTAACCGATTTGTTCCTCGATCACCTCGGCGATTAGCCTGCAGTAGCGCTCCGTTTGCTCATCGGTAGGCCCCTCAACCATCACCCGGCACATGTTCTGCGTGCCTGAATAGCGGACCAGAACCCTGCCCCCATCGCCAAGCTCTGCCTCCACGCCCTTGATGGCCTGGGCGATCTCGGGAACAGAGGAGAGATCCGGTTTGTCCTTCACATCGACATTGATGAGCTTCTGTGGGTAGACTTTCATTGTCCGGGCCAGCTCTGAGAGGGGTTTGTTGGTCTTCTTCATGGTAGCAAGCACCTGAAGGGCGGTAGTAATACCATCACCCGTGGTGTGGTGATCCAGGAAGATGATATGACCCGATTCCTCACCTCCGATTGAGGCCCCCTTGGCCTGCATCTCCTCCAACACATACCGGTCCCCTACCTTGGTGGTGAGGTATTCGATGCCCAGTTCCTTTAATGCGATCCCGAACCCGATGTTGCTCATCACCGTGCTTACCACCAGGTTGTTGGACAGAACCCCCTCTTGTTTCATCTGCCTCGCGCACAATGCCATGATCTGATCCCCGGTGAGCACCGATCCCGTTTCGTCCACAGCAATACATCGGTCGCCATCTCCATCAAAGGCGAATCCAGCATCGGCCTTCCTTTTTACCACCTCCTCGGCGAGTGTCTCCGGGTGCTGGGATCCGCAGTTATCGTTGATATTCTCCCCGGTAGGCTCATTGAACAGGGTGGTCACCTCGGCTCCCAGCTCGAAGAAGGTATCAGGCGCAACCTTATAGGTAGCCCCATGGGCGCAGTCCAGGACTATCCTGGCCCCTTCGAGGGTGCAGTCCTTGGGAAAGGTGCTCTTGAGAAACACGATGTAGCGACCCCTGGCATCGTCTATACGATAGGCCTTGCCCAACTCGCTGGGCGTTGGTTTGAGGATGTCCCTGTTTTCCGAGAGCACGAGGTCCTCGATCTCGAGCTCCTTTTCATCGGGGAGCTTGAAGCCCTCGCGAGAGAATATCTTGATGCCATTGTCCTGAAAGGGATTGTGAGAGGCCGATATTACAATACCAGCATCGGCTCTCATGCTGGTAGTTGCAAAGGCAATGCCCGGTGTGGGTAAGGGCCCTACCGTGAGGGCATTTACCCCCATGGAACAGATACCGGATACCAGCGCGTTTTCAAGCATGTATCCGGAAACACGGGTATCCTTTCCGATAATGATTAGGGGGTTATGACCCTTGCGTTTGAAGAGATGGGCGGTGGCCCTTCCGATCTTGAGGGCCATCTCCGCGGTCATGGGGTATTCATTTGCAACGCCCCTCACCCCATCGGTGCCGAATAACGTTCCCATTGTAACCTCCTTTCCAATTCCAGATTGTCAGGTGTACTTCAGGTGCTCAGTTCTGTGGCGTTTTTTACACACTATGGCGTGCGAACGCCTATCGAGTCGATAGAAAAAGGTTGTATAGAAAAGGTTCCGTTTTTATCAATAGTTTGGCACAAACGGAGCATCCTGCCTACACATCCCATTGACAGAAGTTCTTGAGAACCTTTAAACCGATAGGCCCGCTCTTCTCCGGATGAAATTGAACGGCGATAAGGCTTCCCTTGCCTACTGCGCTTGCAAAGGTGATACCATAATCGATAATCGCTATCACCTTTTCGGGCTACTCCCATTCGATGGTGCTGGGCGGTTTTGAGCTGATATCATAGACAACCCTGTTCACAC
>QMLW01000160.1 GCA_003646935.1 Deltaproteobacteria bacterium | reverse complement strand
GTCCATGATGCAGGCGGTGAAGTCGATGTTATTATTGATGAGGGACTATGGCAGGCTTCGGCCTTTCGATGCCATCCTCTGGTGAATACGAGTACGCTGGTCATCCCCAAAGAAGACCTAAAGCGTTTTTTGGACCTAACAGGCCATACGGCACAGATACTCGATGTGCCAGGAAGGGGAGAGCGGGGAAATCCGGCCACATGATGCAAGCTCGTGATAGATACCCGATGAAGAGGCCATGGTCTTCTCGTATTATAGGCAAATACGTGCTTCTGCAAGTGCCGGCCCTTGCCTTGCTCGTCGTGCTCTTGGTACTCCTGAAACGCTGGATTGATCTTCCGTCGTGGTTCATCTGGTGCCTTATAGGCCTCTGGATTGCAAAGGATATAGCCTTATTTCCCCTCACGTGGCGTGCCTATGATCAGGATAGCGCGAAAGCCGGGAGCCCGATGGTAGGAACACGGGGCATAGCTGAGGAGCGCCTGAATCCCTTGGGATATATACGGGTAGGAGGCGAGCTATGGCAGGCCGAGGTGGTGGATGATGCTCCACCTATTGAGGTGGGGGAAGTGGTGAGGGTACAAGGAATCCGCGGGCTCACCTTGCTCGTGAGCCGCGGCAATAGTGAAGGCGAGCGCTGAATGCGAGATCGATGGTGAAAAAGAAACACAACCCCACCTGGGAGCATTTCAAATTACTCGTGTTCGTCTTATTGCTCTGTGAGCTCGTCCTCTTTCTAATCGCACTGATATTCGGAAGGGTCTTTGGATACAGACTCACCTTGGCCACATGCTTCTGGTTTGGGGTAATTGTGGGGCTCTGCTACGCAATGATAGTGGGCGCTAACCTAGGGGTAATCTTTTTTCAGATGCTCTACTCAAAGATCAGGACGAGAGTAAAAGAGCAAGAATCCTCCTAATAGAAACAGGGACAATCCATACCCCGGAGCACTAATTTTATTGATGTCATTGATCATTTCTATTATGGTACTACCCTAATGCGAACAACGTGAGGGATAGGCCTGTTTTCAGTAGTAATCACCCAGCTAAGAAATTATTCTCTGAAGTGAGATGCTCAACGAACAAGAAAAGATCGACCTCATTACCCAAATCAGCCTCGATATCAACAAGGTAAAGGACCTCGATCTGCTCCTGGAGAGCATCCTCACCAATTCGAGAACCTTCTTCAACGCCGATGCGGGCTCGATCTACCTCAAAGAGGGCGATGAGTTAAAGTTCAGCTACGCCCAGAACGCGACCCTGGAGAAGAGGCTGGGCCCCGGGAAAAAGCTTATCTATACCACCTTCACGGTCCCCATCAACAGCAGCTCCATCGCGGGATATGTTGCCAAGAACTGCGAGTCGGTCAATATCCCCGATGCCTATAAGATGAGCACCACGGTACCCTACACCTGGGACTCCGAGTTCGACAAGGTCTCTCACTACACCACCCGATCCATGCTCACCGTCCCCATGACCACCCATAGGGGGGAGGTGCTAGGGGTCATGCAGCTCATCAACGCCCAGGACGACAGGGGAGTAATTATCCCGTTCTCGAGTGCCGACGAGTCCTTGATCATGCACTTTGCCACCAGCGCCGCCCTTGCGCTGGAGCGCGCCCAGATGACGCGAAACATTATCCTGAGGATGATCAGTATGGCGGAGCTGAGGGATCCCAAGGAAACGGGTGCCCACGTGAACCGCGTAGCCGCCTATTCCGTGGAGATCTACGAGACGTGGGCCCGAGAGCAAGGGATCTCCCCCGAAGAGGTACAACGACACAGAGACATATTGCGGATGGCGGCCATGCTCCATGACGTGGGCAAGGTGGCGATCAGCGACCTCATCTTAAAGAAACCCGATCGCCTCTCGGCCGAGGAGTTCGAGACCATCAAGAGCCACACCTATCTCGGCGCACGGCTGTTCAAGGATGTACACTCGGATTTCGAGGAGGTGGCAGCCGAGGTTGCCCTCAACCACCATGAGAAGTGGGACGGAACCGGATACCCAGGGTATATCGATCCCATCACCGGTAGCCCCCTCACCGGCCATGAGGCACTTGACGGCAGTGCGCTGCCCAAGAGGGAGAACGAGATTCCTCTCTTCGGCAGGATCGTAGCGGTGGCTGACGTGTATGATGCCCTGCGTTCCCGGAGATCATATAAGGAGCCTTGGAATGAGGACCGAATCTTGAGCGAGATGCAGAGCCTTTCAGGCACCCATTTTGACCCCGAACTCATTACCGCATTTTTTTCCTGTCTTGATGTCCTGAAATCCATTGCGGAGCGGTATCCCGATTCCGATGAACTATGATTGTTCAAACATCGTGGAAGCAGGACACCGCCTTTCCATTCCATCTGATAGGTGAAACAATTGCGCAACAAGGATAAGCATGGGAATCGACTTTTAGGAGCTTGCAAAGACAGGTGAAGTTTCGTTTGAGTCCAATGACCGATACCACATGACAGAAGTCCTCATCATAAATAATTGAGGTGTCGTTTGGGTTTAGGTTTCGATCAGACCACACTTGGAAATACCGGCATCACCGTGAGCCGCCTCGGCTTGTCGGCCACCTATCGTCCTGGCAAAAGTGCCATATATAGCGCACTTGACGCGGGCCTGAATTACTTCTTCTTCTATGGCTTTGACACTCAGATGATTAGCGTGTTACGGGATATCACCAAGGGTAAAAGGGACACCTACACCGTTGCCACCGGTGCCTATAACCTCCTCTGGTTTACCCCGGATATCCATCGCACGCTTGAGAAAAGGCTCCGTCAACTACGCACCGATTATATCGATGTGTTTCTCTTTCTCGGCGTCACCAGGGAGTCGCATTTCTCCGCGAATGTCAGGGAAGGGCTCTGCCGTCTCAGAGAGGAGGGCAAGGTTCGCAGTATTGGTATCTCAACCCATAACCGATCCCTTGCCGGTAAGCTCGCAGCCGAAGGGACACTCGACGTGATCATGATGCGCTACAACGCGGCTCACCGTGGGGCCGAGCAGGACATCTTCCCTTACCTCGATCGCTATAATCCCGGGGTGGTGAGTTACACTGCAACGTGTTGGCGGCAATTGCTCAGAAGGCCGCGCGGATGGCCAATGGGAGTTCCCATTCCCACCGCCAGTATGTGCTACCGCTTCGCGCTCACCAATCCCCATGTCGATGTCTGCATGACAGCGCCTTCAAACATAAATCACCTGAAAGAGAATCTCACCTCCCTCCGGCAGGGTCCGCTTTCGGATGAAGAGATGGCATTCATGCAGAGATTCGGTGATGCGGTTCACCAAAGCAGCAGATGGTCCTGGTAGGTGAAATAATAAGAAAAAAATGAGGGTTGAGGCTATTATCGCAATAGGGTATCCTGATACGAAAAAACAGCCCTGCAGTAAGAACGCACTGCTCTCTGATAAGGTATACTTCCAAAGGTAGGGAAATCCCTATGGAAGCCCGTTACATGAAGGGTAAGCTCATAGACAAACGCACTGATAGGTCGTTGATATAAGGGTGAATGGGGGCTCCCCAATCGACATCGAGCTCCTGAAACCCCATCAAAGGCGAATAGAGGAGAGTGAATTTCTCTTATTGCGCACTGGCTGGGGCGATCTGTGGGGAGAGGAAGCCTATCTCAACGGGTATCCCGTGCTCTCTCATGATGCTGCCGCATGGCTCGCCGGGTTTACCCTAAAGGGCATTGGTGCGGACATGATTTCCGCGGACGAGGCCGAATCCACGACCTTTCCCATCCATACGATACTTCTTAAGCGCGACATCGTCATCATCGAGAACCTTACCAATCTAAGAGCTTTATCTGACAAGGAGTTCGTGTTTAGCGGCTTCCCTCTGAAGATAGAAAAGGCTGACGGCTCGCCAGTGAGGGCAGTGGCGCTTCTCTATGACCAATAAGCCCATTTCCGAGACAAGGAGGATTGAATTCGTTCTTCAGCTTTGCACGCCTTATTACGAAGAGGGTGTGCGAGGGTTTTATCAATAACCTGGTATGATGGAGGGTGTGGTGAAAATCGGTTTTATGCAGTTTTCACCCCTTTTGGGGGACGCTCTCGGAACCATGAAAGCCATAGAACGGCTGCTCTCTGGGTGTGCGGGAGTGGACCTACTGGTGCTGCCGGAGCTCTGTAATTCCGGCTACAATTTCACCTCCTACGAGCAGGCCTGGGATACATCGGAGGCCATAGAGGGGGGCCCCTTCATCGCGTTTTTGGAATCAAAGTGCAGCTCCCATAATATGCATATCGTCTCCGGCTTGAATGAACGAGACGGCGATGTGCTCTACAACTCGGCCGTGCTTATCGGCCCTAACGGCTATATCGGCACCTACCGGAAGCTCCACCTCTTTCTGAACGAGAGGGATTTCTTTCAGCCCGGTAACGCAGGGCTGCCGGTGTTCGACATAGGATCGTGCACCCTTGGCATGCTCGTGTGCTTCGACTGGATATTTCCCGAGGTGTGGCGAATCCTCGCCCTGAAAGGTGCTGAGATCATCTGTCACCCCTCCAATCTGGTATTGCCCGGATTCGCTCAGAGGGCAATACCGATCCACGCGCTCTTTAACCGCGTATACGTGGTAACCGCAAATAGAATCGGAACCGAAGAAGAGCTCACGTTCACCGGCGTTTCCATTATTGCTGATCCGAGGGGCGATATACTGGCCCAGGCCTCGCGGGCGAAGGAGGAAGTTGTAGTACGTGAGATCCATATCGCATTGGCCAGGGACAAGATGATGACCCCGCGAAATCACGTGCTCAACGATCGAAGACCGCAGGAATACGCGCTATTAACTGAAAACGCCATAGTTAAGAGATAACATGAACGAGCCAACGATACGGGAGATCAGGGAGGCATCCGAGCGCATAAAGCCCTATGTACATCGTACGCCTGTGCTTACCTGTAGCACACTGAATCGTTTGTGCGGGGCGGAGCTATTCTTTAAGTGTGAGAACTTCCAGAAGGCAGGTGCCTTCAAGATACGGGGCGCGACCAACGCGGTGTTCTCCCTTGAAGAGCACGAGGCCGCTCGGGGCGTGGCAACCCACTCATCCGGGAACCACGCCGCCGCTCTGGCACTGGCAGCCAGGTGGCGGGGAATCCCGGCGTATGTGGTGATGCCGGAAAACGCACCTGGTGTGAAGAAGAACGCCGTGGCCGGCTACGGAGCGGAGATCATCTTCTGTGAACCAACCCTGTCGGCCCGCGAGCATGGCCTGAAGAGGGTGGTTGATCGCACCGGTGCCGCGTTCATCCCTCCCTATAACGATTATCGGGTGATCTCCGGCCAGGGAACGGCCGCTATGGAGCTCTGTGAGGAGGTTGCTGATCTCGATGTGATAATGACCCCGGTGGGCGGGGGAGGTTTGCTGAGCGGAACAGCCATCGCCACATCAGCCATGTCGCCAAAGACCCTTGTGATCGCGGCAGAACCCAAAGGGGCCGATGATGCCTTTCGCTCATTTCATGCAGGAGAGATTATCCCCTCGCGAAACCCCCGAACCATCGCTGATGGGCTTCTCACCTCCCTGGGGGATCGCACCTTTCCCATCATTAAAAAATATGTGAAGGATATCGTGACCGTGGGCGAGAAGGAGATTGTCGAGGCAATGAGGGCAGTGTGGGAGAG